>JAFYXI010000072.1 GCA_017546245.1 Clostridia bacterium
AAAGACGGATTTAATTTCATCAAAGTTGTAAAACTTTGATTTCATCGTGAGTGAAACGAACGATTTCATTAAAAACTTTTTGCATCTATTATGTACGTGAAGTCGTGCGCTGATGAATAATTAATAAATTTGTTTTTTTGCCAAAAATCAGTTTTGAAACAGAAGGTAAGATGCCAGACAGTTTTAAAGTAACTTGAATTATGGTAAGAAGACCGATTCTGTATTTACAAATTTAATTAAGAGTTATATAATAAGTCTTGTAAACAGAAGAAAAGAGAGGGGATTTAATTTGAAAAATAAAATTTTATCGGTTATCATGATGTTTGTGATAATACTCCTTAATTTTAGCGCAATATCTGTTTTGGCGGCAACGCACAGCGGCTCTTGCGGAGAAAGTCTATCATGGGAGCTTGAGGATGACGGCACTCTTAGCATAAGCGGCAGCGGCGATATGAAAACCTTTTATTATAATACTTCTAAGCCGCCCTGGTATTCTTATCGCTCAAAAATAAAAAATGTTTTTATAGGCAAGGGTGTTACTTCGATTGGTAATTATGCGTTTGTAGATTGTACCTCTCTTAAAAGTGTAACTATCAGCGACACGGTTACAACTATTGGCGATTATGCATTTGATGAATGCAGCAGCCTTGCAAATGTAAAAATGGGCAACAGCGTTAAGTCTATTGGCAAATATGCGTTTGACCATTGTGCCTGTCTTACAGCCATTGACATCCCAATCGCCTTAAGATTTGTTGGCAGTCAAGCATTTGCATACTGCACCGGTCTTACAAGAGTGAATATTACCGATATGATACCGTGGTTCTTGATAGAGTTTACAGATAATGCTTCTAATCCGCTGTTTTATGCCAAAAATCTTTATCTTAACGGAAAGCTGATAACAGAAGATGTTGTAGTCCCAAACGGTGTAACAACTATTAGTGCTTATGCATTTTACAATTGCGACACAATTACAAGTGTGACAATACCCAAAAGCGTTACATCTATTGATATGCATGCGTTTCAAAATTGTACCGGGCTTACCAGCATTACTATTCCTGACAGTGTTACGTCAATTGGCTATTGTGCATTTGGCGGATGCACCGGACTTACAAGTATTACCATTCCTGACAGCGTTACTACCATTGGTTCTGGTGCATTTAGCAGTACCGGCTATGCTAAAAATGCTGACAACTGGGAAAATGACGCATTGTACATAGGCAAGCATTTGACATCCGTAAAAGGTACAATTGACGGAGACTACGTTGTAAAAGAGGGCACTTATACAATAGCTGACCTAGCATTTGCTAACAGAAAGATTACCGGCGTGACTATACCAGAAAGTGTTAAATTTATTGGTGCAGAGGCGTTTCGGTACTGCAGCGCTCTTAAAAGTGTAGTTATTGGCAATGGTGTTACGTCAATTGGAGATTATGCGTTTGCCAATTGTACCGGTCTTACAAGTGTAACTATGGGCATCAATGTTAAGTACATTGGCAATCAGGCATTTTACTGTTGCACCGCTCTTGCAAGAGTGAATATTACCGATCTAATATCATGGTTAAATATCGATTTTGAAACTATTGAACTGTTGGGGTATGCCCAAAAGCTTTATCTTAACGGCAGTCTGTTAACAAATCTCGTAATTCCTGCCGGTGTTACAGCAGTTGGCGGTGGTTCGTTTTATAATTGTAAAGACCTTACAAGTGTGACTATACCTGACAGTGTTAAATCTATAGGAAGCAGCGCATTTCGCAATTGCTCTGGTCTAACAAGTGTGACTATACCGGATGGCGTTAAATCTATAGGTCACAGTGCGTTTGACAGTTGCAGCGGCATTAAGAGCATAACTATACCAAACAGCGTTACATCTATTGGCGACAATGCGTTTTATTCTTGTACCGGGCTTACAAGTGTGACATTGTCAAACAGCCTTACGTCCATTGGTAAAAGTGTGTTTAGCAGTTGCAGCGGCATTAAGAGCATAGCTATACCTGACCATGTTACTTCGATTGGAGAGTATGCGTTTTCTGATTGCACAAGTCTTACAAGTGTAGTTGTTGGCAAAAGCGTTAAATCTATTAGTAATAAAGCGTTTTTTAGATGCACCGGACTTGCGAAAGTAACTATGCCGAGAAGTGTTGAGTCTATAAGCAGCAATGCGTTTGAACAGAGCGCAAGCTTTACAATGTACGGATGCCCCGGAACATATGCTGAACGTTACGCAGCGGCTAAAAGCATTCCTTATGTGGCAACAGGTACAAAAACCGATTGCACAACAGCAGCTGACGGCAAGGTAACCTTAGCTGCTGCTCCAAGCAATTTGTCAAAAGGCGCACGAGTAATTATTGTCTGCTACAAGAATGGAAAAGCGGTTGACTTTAAATGCTTTGAAAATAAAAACGAAACAATGAATTTTGTGACGGCTAAGAAGTTTGATACGGCAAAGGTTTTTGTTTGGGAATCATTTAAAAACATAAAACCGTTTTGTGAATCCGAGGTTATATTGCCCCAGAGTTAATCAGAGTATCAGACATTTTAAGACTTATATTACGAACACAAAGGGACGGTTAATTTATTTTAATAACGGTCACTTTGTTACCCGTTTTGCATGTGAAAAATCTGTATTAAAAACAGCATCTGATCTATATAAATAATCAGATGCTGTTTTTTCTTATTTTAGTAAACTTTTATTTGCAAAAATAAAAATGTTGTGTTAAAATAGATGTGTAAAAACTGTTTGCAACAACAAAATGCAACTTTGGGTTGCGATAAAATCAATGGTTAGTTGGTTGAATGATGTGTATAAATTTGGTATTATCAGCATATAGTAAATTCGTAGAATAAGGAGTGGTATTTATGACAATAGGTGAAAAAATTGCTCAGCTTCGTACATCGGCAGGTATTTCGCAGGAACAGCTTGCTGAAAAAATTTCTGTTTCACGCCAGTCGGTATCGAAATGGGAAATGGATCAGGCTCTTCCGCAGATAGACAAGGTGCTGCAGATTTGCGAGCTGTTTGACATTTCTACCGATGAGCTTTTGCTTGATA
This sequence comes from Clostridia bacterium, assembly GCA_017546245.1. Taxonomy (GTDB): domain Bacteria; phylum Bacillota; class Clostridia; order UBA1381; family UBA9506; genus RGIG1666. The sequence goes on from JAFYXI010000072.1 coordinate 3,050, forward strand.
AAATAAAAATACAGGGTATTAATTCAAATGAAAAAATACAAAATAAATACTTTGGAACGGACGGATTCAGAGGTGAGGCAAATATTGGTCTTACATCTATGCAGGCATACAAGGTAGGAAGATTTTTAGGCTGGTATTTTTCGTCAGAACTGTCAGGCTGCGACAAGCCGGGATACCGTCCGCGTATAGTAATCGGCAAGGATACCAGACGCTCCAGCTATATGCTTGAATATTCTATCGTTGCAGGTATTACTGCATCGGGTGCAGATGCATATATGCTGCACGTTACAACAACTCCAAGTGTGTCTTATGTAACGCGTCAGGATGAATTTGACTGCGGTATTATGATTACAGCATCACACAATCCTTTTTACGATAACGGAATTAAAGTTATAAACCGCTACGGCGAAAAATTGGATGATAAAACAACTGCTCTTATCGAATCGTATATTGATGGAGATATGAAAGCATTGGGAATTAAGCAGAACGATATTCCGCTTGCCAGAAGAGAAAGAATAGGCTGTATTGTTGACTATGTTTCGGGCAGAAACCGTTATGTAGGATACTTAATTTCGCTTGCATCTAACTCTTATAAAAACTTAAAAATTGGTCTTGATTGCGCAAACGGCGCATCCTGGATGATTGCAAGGTCTGTATTTGCTGCATTGGGCGCACAGACTGTTGTTATAGGTGCTGAGCCGGACGGACTTAATGTTAATAATGAATGCGGTTCTACTCATATTGAAAAGCTTTGTAAGCTGGTAAAAGAGCAGCATTTAGATGTAGGCTTTGCCTTTGACGGCGACTGCGACCGATGCATAGCAGTAGACGAAAACGGAAAGGTTATTGACGGCGATGCAATGCTTTATATATTCGGAAAGCGCTTAAAATCGCGTGGTATGCTGAATAAGAATACAGTCGTAGCAACTGTTATGTCAAACAGCGGATTATTAAAAAGCTTTGACGGGGCGGGTATAAAATGCGAGCTGACTAAGGTTGGCGACCGCTTTGTTTACGAGTGTATGCAAAACAATGATTACAGCTTGGGCGGTGAGCAGTCGGGGCATATTATTCTTAAAAAATATGCAACAACCGGCGACGGACTTTTGACTGCAATTATGCTGTCAGAAGAAATTTGCGATTCTAAATTATCGCTTTCAAAGCTGGCAGAACCGGTTAAGCTATATCCGCAATGCATGAAAAATATTCGTGTTAAAAATAAAGAGACAGTTTTATCTGACGAAGCTGTTTCGGCTGAGGTTTCAGAGGTTGAAAAGCTTATAGCAGGTAACGGCAGAGTGCTTTTGCGTCCAAGCGGAACAGAGCCTGTTATACGTGTTATGATAGAATGTGAAAGCGAAGAAAAATGCAACGATTATGCCGACAGAATAATAAATGTTATTGCTAAGGGAGGGCACGCAGTTGACTAAAAAGGTTAAAACAAAAGAACTGTTTGACTGCAAAAATGAATATTTAGAGCCGCTTTTTAATAAGTACGAGTATCCGTGGGAAATGCTTCCTGAAATTAAAAATTATATAAACGAGCTTTTAAAAAACGGAATTGAAGGATATAAAGTTCTGTCTGACGGTGTGCTGGTTGGCGAAAATGTTAAAATTTATTCTAATGTAACCATCGAGCCGCCGGCGGTTATAGGCGAGGGTAGTGAATTAAGACCCGGCGCATTTTTAAGAGGAAATGTTATAATCGGAAAAAATTGTGTGATAGGCAATTCTACAGAGCTTAAAAATTGCATATTGCTTGACAAAGTTCAAGTGCCGCATTATAATTATATAGGAGATTCAATTTTGGGAAATTATGCACATATGGGTGCAGGAGCAGTTTGTTCAAATTTAAAATCTGACGGAAAAGCGGTTGTTATTCACGCAGATAAAGAATACGAAACCGGTCTTAGAAAAATCGGCGGAATTTTGGCAGACGGGGCAGATGTTGGTTGCGGTTGCGTTTTAAATCCCGGAACCGTAATAGGAAAAAATACGTCTGTGTATCCGTTGACTGCGCTGCGCGGCGTATATCCCGAAAATTCAATTATAAAAACTGCTGATAATGTGGTAGCAAGAAAATAATTTTCTAAAGAAAGTAGGAATATATTATGAATTTTGTTAAAGCAGAAAACTACGAACAGCTTAGTAAGTTTGCGGCAAATATTATTGCTGCGCAGGTTATTTTAAAACCCGATTGCGTTTTGGGTCTTGCAACAGGCTCATCGCCTCTTGGCACATACGCAAATCTCGTAAAAATGTGTGATGCAGGCGAGCTCGATTTTTCGAAGGTAACATCGGTTAACCTTGACGAATACGCAGGTCTTGCCGGCGATAACGACCAGAGTTACAGATATTTTATGGATACCAATCTGTTCTCTAAAGTAAATATCGACCGCAACAAAACTCACGTTCCTAACGGATGTGCAGCTGACCTTTCAAAAGAAGGCGAACGTTACGATGAATTGATTAAGAGCCTTGGCGGCATTGATTTGCAGCTTTTAGGTATCGGTCTTGACGGACACATCGGTTTTAACGAGCCTGATGATGTATTCACAAAAGAAACACATCTTGTAACCTTAGACCCGTCAACAATTGAGGCAAATGCACGTTTCTTTGCTTCTAAAGACGAGGTTCCCACTCAGGCAATTACTATGGGTATGATGTCAATTATGCAGGCTAAAAAGGTATTGCTTATTGCAAACGGCAAAAACAAAAAAGAAATTTTAGAAAAATCTCTTAACGGACCTATCACACCGCAGATTCCGGCATCTATCTTGCAGTTACATAAAGATTTAACCGTTATTTACAGTGAAAACTAAAATCAAATAAAAAAGAATTGCTGCTTTTGGCAGCAATTCTTTTTTTATGTATAATATTATCTTTAACCGGCAAAACTATATTTGAAATTAAAATAGGAGGTGAAAAGAATGAACAATCAGAAAAATAACAACAACAATAACGACCTGAATCAGAAAAACAATCAGGAACAGAAAAACAACAATAACAACAACCAGGAACAGAAAAACAATAACAACAATTTGGACCAGAAAAATAACCAGAACCAGAACAGATAATTGTTGTTACACATCAAATGATTTTAAAACATCGTTTTAAAATTACATCTTAAAAAACGTATATCGTAAAAGGACTGTAAAAAACTTTGTGTTTTTTACAGTTTTTTTATAAAAAAATAAGATTGTTTAAAACTTGTCATTGCAAAAAATGCAGAACTGTGATACAATATAAAAGATAGTACTCAAATATTAAAAACATCATTCATTCTTTATCTGTGCAGGAGATGGAAAATGAGAAATAAATGGTATATACCGGTAATAGTTTTTGTTGCTTTGGTTTTCATGTATTTTGTACGCGGTATAATTGATGACCGCGCAGAATACGAGGTTTTAAGAACCGGAACTATGGAAGATATGATTTCATCTAAGGGTGTTTTAATTAAATACGAAACTCTTTATGAAACCGGTGCTGACGGAACCGTAGAGGCAAAAATAGCAAGCGGTGCAAAGGTATCAAAGGGCGAGCTTTTAGCGAATATCTATAACGGTCAGGTTGATGCAGAGGTTATGGCGAAGCTTGACCGCGTAAATAAAAAGATAGAAACTGTAAGAGCCAGCCGCGAAGAAGGTGCAAGCTTTTCAAGTGATATAACAAAGCTTGACAGCGAAATTTCATCTAAGGTTAATGAAATTATAACAAACGGTCAGAAAAAAAATATGGGAAGAGTGTCAGAGCTTAAAACCTCTCTTGCCACTTTAGCTGAAAGACGTGCAGAGGTAAACGGTCAGAACAGTGCGGCAAGCGGAACGCTTAGAACCTTAGAAGAGACGAAAGAAAAGCTTATGGCGCAAATTGGCGTGGCACACAAAGAGTTAAGGTCTAAAAGCGCAGGTGTTTTTATATCGCATTCAGATGGGCTTGAGGCTCTTATAACACCTTATAATATGGATGCGCTGACACCTGCTAAAGTGAATGAGCTTGAAGCAACAGACCGAAACAACAGAGCAAGCAGTCAGAAAAATGACAAAATTTTTGCTTGCAAAATTGTAGATAATTTCAGATATTTTATTGCAATTAATGTTCCTGCCGAAAGGGTTATAAACTTAAAAGAGGGAAAAACGGTTTCATTAAGATTCAGCGAATTATCAACAGATATTATTGATGCAAAGGTGTATTCTGTAAGTTCAGAAGAAAACGATGTTGTAACGGTTATCTGCGAATGCAACAAATATCTGAACGACCTGCTCGAAAAAAGAGTGGTAAGTGTAGATTTTATTTTGAACAGATACAACGGATACAGAGTAAGTGTTCCTGCAATTCACACACGCGACGGAGTTGTGGGCGTGTTTGTTAAGCGTGATAATGCAATGCGATTCATCCCTGTTAACATTTTATACAACACACAGGATATTGCAATTGTAAGCTCTGCTGACAAAGAAAAGCCTTTAAAGCTTTATGACGAGGTTGTTGTCGAGGCTTTAAAATATGAAGAGGGCGCATATATAAACTAAAGCGAACAAACGAGGTGTGGCAATGATTCGTGAAAATATAAAAAGAGTGCGTGACGAAATTTGTGAAACTGCAATAAAATGCGGAAGAAATCCTGATGATATAACTTTGTGCGCAGTAACAAAAACAGTTGATGCAGCTGCCGCGCAAGAGGTTTTAGACAGCGGTGTAACTGTTTTAGGCGAAAACAGAGTGCAGGCACTTTTAGAAAAATACGAGGTTTTAGCAGATAAACCGGAATGGCACTTAATAGGTCATCTGCAAACCAATAAGGTAAAATACATAGCTGACAAGATATCCTTAATTCATTCGGTAGAAAGCTTTCGCTTAGCTGAAGAGATTGATAAAAAAGCAAAGCAGGCAGATAAAATTCAGGATATTTTAATAGAAGTAAACGTATCGGGCGAGGCAAGCAAATTTGGTATTCGCCCCGAAGAAACAGAAAAACTGTTAGAGCAAATATCAGGCTTTGGCAATATTTGTGTAAGAGGATTAATGACAATTGCTCCGCTTCCTGAAAAAGAGGGCGAAAATCGTAAATATTTTTCGAAACTGCGTGAATTATTTGTTGACATACAGTCAAAAAAATACGATAATAGTAATATGGATGTTTTGTCTATGGGAATGAGTCGTGACTTTAAAGATGCGATTAAAGAGGGTGCGACTATTGTGCGTGTCGGAACGGCACTGTTTAATTAGTTTAAGTTTTTTTGATGATATAAAGGAGGAACAACAATGGGTGCTATGAACAAAATGCTGAAATGGATTGGAATTTCTGACGACGAGTTTGAAGAGGAGGAAGAGTTTTTAACTGACGGTTTTCAGGAAAATGACGAACCGATTATTCCTGCAGGAAAGCGTGGCAAGGTTGTAAATATCCATGCTACAACTCAGATGAAGGTGGTTGTAATCCAGCTTCAGAGTTTTGAAGATGCGAAAGATATCGCAGACCACTTAAAGAGCAAAAAACCGGTTGTAATTAATCTTGAAAATCTTGAAAAAGATGTTTCTCGCCGTGTAGTTGACTTTTTGTCAGGTGCAGTTTACGGTGTTGACGGTAACATTCAGAAGGTTGCAAACGGTATTTTCTTAATTGCTCCATATAACGTAGGTATTATGGGTGACTTTAAGGATGAGCTTAAAAAAGGCTTTCCTTGGTCATACTAAAATATGATTAGTTATAATAGCCTTACGGAAGAAGACCATCTGTTTTTATCCAAAGCAGAGGATTGCGCACGGGCAGCAGAAAAATACAAAACACCCCAGTTCACAAAGTTTATCAGTCCGCACGAACGTGTGGTATTTGAGCAATTTTTTGAGCGTTCGCCGTTTGTTGAACAAATGGTGTGTGGCGGTTTTAATGATGCCGAGCGCAGTATAATCGGTTTCTTTCCGGATTTTATAGAGCCTGTCGAGGCTCTTTTTCCCATATCTGTACTCAGAATAAAAGCGCACGAAGAGCTGGGACACCGCACGGTGCTCGGCTCTGTACTCGGATTGGGGATAGAACGCAGTCTTTTAGGTGATATTATTCCGCAACAAGACGGAGCAATTTTGTTTTGCGTTGAGCCAATCGCAGATTTTATAAGAATGAATCTTACTCGTGTCGGCAGGGTTAATGTAACCGTACAGGAGGCAGAACTGTCATCTTTAAACATAGCTCCGAAGCAGACGAAAGAGTTTTCGGGGACTGTGGCATCCTTAAGGCTTGATGCTGTTTTAGGTTTTGCAATCGGTAAATCGCGCGCTAAAACACAGGATTTAATATCGGCAGGACAGGTACAGCTTAATTGGACCGCCTGCGAGAATCCGTCGGAATCTGTTGCAGAGGGGGATATGCTTTCGGTAAGAGGTATGGGAAGAATGAAAGTAATCTCTGCCGGAGGAGAGACCAAAAAAGGAAGAATACGAATAGTTATTGAACAATATATTTAAAGGGGGCAAAAATATGCTCACACCTATTGATATCGAAAATAAAGAGTTTACCAAATCATTTCGCGGTTATGATATCGACGAAGTTGAAGAGTTTTTGCACGTTTTAGTTGCAGACTATGAAAAGCTTTACCGTGAAAATGCATCTCTAAAGGATAAAAATGCAATGCTTCAGGAAACGATAGGTAACTATCGCGGAATGGAAGAAACTATGCAGAATGCAATATTGGCGGCTCAAAAGAGTGCTGACGATATTAAAAGAAATGCATACAGCAGAGCAGAAAACATTGCAAGAGAGGCTCAGACTCGTGCAAACGAATCTATTGCGCAAGCCGACAAAACCATTCAGGAGCTTGAAAATACATATCTGGCTCTTCAGGGTGAGGTTGACACATATCGTGCACGCGTGCGTTCAATTTTAGAAACCAATTTAAAATTGCTTGACGAAATGCCTCGTGTAGAAATTAAAAAAATTGAAAGAGTAAAGGCTGAGCCGGTTACAATTGATCCGGTACAGCATACAGCACCTGTTCCTGATGTATATAAAGATGCACCTGAGGATTTTTCAAGCACCAGACCGGTTCCTGATATTTCGGCAGCTGAAAGCCAAAAAGAAACGCAGCCGGAAAAATCAGAGCCTGTTATAAGCAAGAAAGTAAAAAGTGAAAGCTTCGGAGAAGAAAGAGTACCTCTTTCAGAGAAAATTGCTGTGGTTCAGTCATCAAGAGGAACACAGGTAAATCCTGTTGTTGACCAGCTGTTGCAGGAAAAAGAATTTAAAGCATCGCTTTATAATATGGAATCTGTTGAAACAGAAACCAATACTGAAGCAACAGCAGATGAATTTGGCGTAAAAAAAGAAACTTTTGATATATCAAGCTTTGAAATGAGTTCAGAAAATGAAATGATTTTAAACTTTGAAAAAGACAAAAAGCATCAAAAAGATAACGGCGGAGCATACTATGATGTGTTCAGCGATGATTCGCTTTAAACGCCGACAGATTACTTTACATATATTTAAAGGAGAGAACATAGATGTCAGTAGATTATTCAAATACTCTTAATCTGCCAAAAACCGACTTCCCTATGCGTGCAAATTTACCTACACGCGAGCCGGAAATCCTTCAGAAATGGCAGGATGAGAAGCTTTACGAAAATTTGATGGAGAAAAACGCAGATAAGCCGTTGTTTATCCTTCATGACGGACCGCCGTACGCAAACGGTGATATGCATATGGGTCATGCGCTTAACAAAACTCTTAAAGATATTATAACCAGATTTAAGAATATGGACGGCTTTAAAGCTCCTTATATTCACGGTTGGGATACTCACGGTCTGCCGATTGAGCGTCAGGCTATTAAAAAACTGGGTATTAACAGAAACGAAGTTGGTATTGTTAAATTCCGTGAGGTATGTAAGGATTTTGCGCTCCAGTATGTTGAAAACCAGAAAAATCAAATTAAACGTATTGGTTCGTTGGGCGATTGGGATAATTCTTATCTGACACTTGCTCCTGAATTTGAAGCAAAGCAGATTGAAATATTCGGCGAGATGGCTAAAAAGGGCTACATTTATAAAGGCTTAAAACCAATTTACTGGTGCCCTGATTGCGAAACTGCTTTGGCAGAAGCTGAAATCGAATACAGCGAGGATAAAACAAATTCAATTTATGTTAAATTCCGTGTGACTGAAGATAATGGCGTTTTTGCAAATGTTGGCGAAAAATTAGAGAATATATATTTTGTTATCTGGACAACAACAACCTGGACATTGCCGGGTAACGTTGCAATTGCAGTTAACCCTGATTATGAATACAGTCTTGTAAAGACAGCTAACGGCACTTTTGTTATCGCAACTGAGCTTGTTGACGGTGTTATGTCTGTTGGCGGAATTACAGAGTATGAAACAATTGCAGAATTTAAGGGTCGTGACTTTGACCTTATGAAATGTGCACATCCGTTTATAGACAGAGAATCGTTGGTTATCGTTGGTGACCACGTAACCTTAGATGCAGGTACCGGTTGTGTTCATACAGCTCCCGGTCACGGTGTTGAAGACTATATTGCTTGCCAGAAATATGAAGATATTCCGATTATCGTACCTGTTGACGACAAGGGATATTTAAACGAGCTTGCAGGCGAATTTGCAGGTCTTTATTACGAAAAATCAAATGCTAAAATTCTTGAAAAGTTAAAAGAGTTAGGCGCTCTTTATGCTGAAAACGAAATTATCCACCAATATCCGCACTGCTGGAGATGTCACGAGCCTATCGTATTCCGTGCAACTGAACAGTGGTTTGCATCTGTCGATGATATTAAAGAAGATGCAATAAAAGCAATTCAGGGTGTTTCATGGCTTCCTAAGTGGGGCGAAGACAGAATTTCGGCAATGGTCAGCGACAGAAGCGACTGGTGTATTTCAAGACAGAGAACATGGGGCGTGCCGATTCCGATTTTCTATTGTAAAGAATGCGGAAAAGAGCTTATAAACGATGCAACAATTAAAGCTACTGCTGATTTATTCCGTGAAAAAGGCTCTAGTGCATGGTACGAAACCGATGCAAAAGATATTCTTCCGGCAGGCACAAAATGCGAATGCGGATGCACAGAATTTACAAAAGAAAAAGATATTATGGACGTATGGTTTGACTCAGGTTCATCTCATACAGCCGTTTTGGAAGTTAAAGAGGGCTTAAGATTCCCGGCTGATGTATACTTAGAGGGTAACGACCAGTATCGCGGTTGGTTCCAGTCATCACTTTTGACTGCAATTGCAACCAAGGGCGAAGCTCCTTATAAAAAGGTTATAACTCACGGTATGATTGTTGATGCCGAGGGCGATAAGATGTCTAAATCAAAGGGTAACGGTGTTAGCCCACATGACATTATCAATCAGTACGGTGCTGATATTTTAAGACTTTGGGTTGTTTCTGCAGATTACAAAACAGATATGCGTATTTCGACAGAAATCTTAAAACAGCTCTCTGAAGCATACAGAAAAATAAGAAATACTGCAAGATATATTTTGGGTAATATTCACGACTTTAATCCTGACACAGATATGGTTAGTATGGCAGATATGCCTGAGCTTGACCGCTGGGCGATGATGCGCCTGAACAAATTGATTGAAAGAGTGTTAGAAAGCTATCGTGCTTACGAGTTCCACTCAATATACCACGCTGTTCACAACTTCTGTGTTGTTGATATGAGTAACTTCTATTTAGATGTTATAAAAGACAAACTCTATACTCAGAAAGCTGACAGCACGCTTCGCCGCAGTGCACAGACTGTTATGTATTATATTTTAGATGCAATCTGTCGTATGATGGCACCTATTCTGTGTTACACAACTGAAGAAATCTGGCAGTTTATGCCGCACACAGCTGACAGCGACAAAGGTAGTGTGGTATTTAATCAGATGCCTGAAGTTAAGGCTGAATATAACGATGATGCTCTGGCTGCTAAGTGGGAGGAATTAATCGCTGTAAAAGCTGATGTATCAAAGGCGCTGGAAATCGCGCGTGCAGCTAAAGTAATCGGTCACTCTTTAGGCGCTAAGGTAACTGTGTATGCAGATGGCAGCAAGCTTGAGCTTTTAAAAGCCACCGGCGAAGATTTAATGACATATTTTATAGTATCAGCTGTTGAAATTAAACCTCTTGCAGATGCTTCTTGCGATGCATATGAAGGTGAGTGCGGAGTTAAGGTTAAAGTAGAAAACGCACCGGGTGAAAAATGTGAGCGTTGCTGGATGGTAAGCGAAACGGTAGGCACAATAGGCGGTCACGAAAAACTGTGTGCCCGTTGTGCTGCACAGATGTGAGGAGGATTACAGACTATGATTATTAAACCTGAAAATATGAGAACCGAAATTGAAAAAGCAGGGGATTTGGGTAAAAATCTTGAACTTAAATTTCTGCTTGACGGACAGGTTAAAAATGTTCGTACATTTGCAAAAGCTACACTTGAAATTGGCGCTGAGGTAGGCTACCACGTTCATAACGGAGAGAGCGAAACCTACTACATTTTATCAGGATGCGGAACATATAACGATAACGGCACAGAGGTAACCGTTTCAAGCGGAGATATAACCTTTACCGCTGACGGTGAGGGTCACGGACTTCGCAATAACGGCACAGAGCCGCTTGTGTTTATTGCGTTGATTGTTTACGAGTAAAATAAGTATTTTATTAAGTAGCCGCAGCGAAAGTTGCGGCTGCTGTGTTTTATAATTTGTTAGGAGGAACACTTTTGTCAGGGGTATTTTTTGTTGGAATTGCCGCACTTCTTTTATTAGACCAGGTAACAAAGTGGATTGTCTTAAATACACTTACAAAGGTCGATACAGTAGCATTAATTGACGGTGTATTTCATCTTACGTATTGCGAAAACCGTGGAGCGGCATTTGGAATAATGCAAAACAGAGTATGGTTTTTTGTTGTGATAACCGTTGCTGTTTTTATAGCGGTGGTTTGGTATATGATAAAATACAAACCCAAAAATAAATGGCTTAATTTTTCACTCACTCTTTTAATGGGGGGAGCATTAGGTAACTTTGTTGACAGAATTTTCAGAGGATATGTTGTCGATTTTTTAGACTTTCGCCTTATAAATTTCCCTATTTTTAATGTTGCAGACTGCTTTGTGGTTATAGGCGCAATTCTTTTGGCTTGCTATATGATTTTTTCAGAATATGAAAAGGAGAAAAAGCAATGAATTTAATTGCTGACACAAAGGGCATACGCTTAGATGTGTTTGTATCTGAAAATGCCGATATAACACGTTCTGCTGCACAAAAACTTATTTGTGACGGAAATGTATACGTAAACGGCAAAGAGGTTGCTAAAAATTATAAGCTCAATAGGGGCGACAGTATTAAAATTGAAATCCCCGAGGCTGAAATACTTTCGGTTGACCCGGAGGATATTCCGCTCGATATTTTATATGAAGACAATGATGTTATTGTTGTAAATAAACCGCAGGGAATGGTAGTGCATCCTGCGGTGGGCAATTTAAGCGGCACATTGGTTAATGCACTTATGCATCATGCAGCAGGCAGTTTATCTGCCATAAACGGTGTAATTCGCCCCGGAATTGTTCACAGAATAGATAAAGACACAAGCGGCATATTGGTTGTTGCTAAAAATAACGATGCACATTTGTCTTTGGCAGAGCAGATAAAAGAGCACAGCGTTAAACGTGAATATGTGTGCTTAATTCACGAGGGGGTAAAAGAAGACAGTTTTACTGTTGATAAGCCAATAGGACGCAGCAGAAAAGACCGCAAAAAAATGGGCATAGAGCCTGATGGCAGAAATGCTGTTACACATTTTACTGTTTTGCAGAGATTTAACGGTGCAACTTTACTTTCGTGCAGATTAGAAACCGGCAGAACGCACCAGATTCGTGTTCATTTGTCAAGCATGGGTTGCCATATAGTCGGCGATCCGATTTATGGTCTTAAAAAGGATAAGATTGCAGAACAATATCATATAACGGGGCAGCTTTTACACGCAAAAATGCTTGGATTTGTGCATCCGCGCACAAATGAATATATGGAATTTTCTGCTCCTGTTCCTGAATATTTCGAGCGCGTTTTAGAAAAATTTTATGCAAAAAGCGGTTTTCAGACATAATTTTGTTTAAAAAAAGCAAAAAAACGTGAACTTTTTGTAAATTTTACTTGACATTGCTTTGCTGTTATCATATAATGGTATAAACAGACTGGAGTAGTCTAATAGGAGGAGTCTAAGTGTTGCCTGATAAAGTGGATAATGTGCAGGAAAACATATATAATGACATCTCTGACGAAGAACTTGCCGATTGTGCGAAAAATGGCGATTCTTTGGCGTGCGACTACCTTGTTCGCAAGTATAAGAATTTTGTTAAAATTCGGACAAAATCATTCTATTTAATAGGCGCCGAGCGCGATGATGTGGTGCAGGAAGGAATGATAGGTCTGTATAAGGCAATTCAAAGTTTTGACACCGAAAAGTGCGTTGCATTTAAAACGTTTGCAGAACTGTGCATTACACGGCATATACTTACAGCGGTTAAGGCATCGATGAGGAAAAAGCATATACCGCTTAATAATTATGTTTCGTTAAATAAACAGGATTCGGGTACAGAATATATAGAAAATTGCCAAACTGAAAATCAACAGTCGCAAGATCCTGAGCAATTAATAATTGACGAAGAGAGAATGCGCGATGTTGAAAGCTGTATGGGCGAATTGCTCAGCCGTTTTGAAGCAAAAGTGTTGGTGTATCACTTAAACGGCGTAAGTTACAGCAAAATAGCAGACCTGATGGGCAAGGATGCAAAATCGGTGGACAATGCGCTCCAGCGAATTAAACGCAAATTAGAAAAATATTTGCGTGAGCGGAAGTAAGTTGTGGTTTGTTTGTTGTTTG
>JAFYXI010000073.1 GCA_017546245.1 Clostridia bacterium
AACAGCAACCTCGCAGGCTACTCTGCCCATCGGGTCTTGCTCTAAAATAGCATCTAAAACAGAATCGGAAATTTTATCCGCAATTTTATCAGGATGCCCCTCAGTTACCGATTCAGATGTAAATAATCTTTTTATCACTTTTATCAAACCTCTCTGTATCTTTTAATCATTTGTTTTTTATACTTCCATTATAACAGGCAAAACCATAGGCTTGCGCTTTGTTTTTGTGTAAAGAAAATCGCTTAGACTCGATTTTAATCCATTTTTTAATGTCGCCCAGTCATTATGATTTTTGCTTACTGCTCTTTCCAGCGATTCACGGGCAATTGCTTTTGCCTCGTCCATTAAGTCTTCAGATTCACGCACATACACAAATCCGCGCGATATAACATCAGGACCGCTTAAAATAGAGCCGTCTTTTTTACTCATGGTTACTACAACAACTATAATTCCGTCCTCTGCCAAGTGCTTTCTGTCACGTAATACAATATTTCCGACATCACCGACACCCAAACCGTCAACAAGTACTATTCCTGAAGGAACAGTTCCGTTTAATTTACAGCTGTTAGGTCCAAGCTCTATTACCTTTCCTACATCACCGACAATGATGTTTTTAGACGGAATGCCCATTTTTTCGGCAAGCAGCGCGTGTTGACGCAGGTGTCTGAACTCGCCGTGAACAGGGATAAAGTATTTCGGTTTTGTCAGAGAAAGAATAATTTTTAATTCTTCCTGACAAGCGTGACCTGATACATGTATATTTTCGAGCGAGCGGTATACAACCTCTGCACCCTTTTTAAACAGTTCATTTATTACGTTCGAAATCGGCTTTTCGTTACCGGGAATAGGCGTTGCCGAAATGATAACCAAGTCACCACGATTGATTTCGACCTTTTTATGGTCAGAAAATGCCATTCTTGTAAGAGCAGACATCGCCTCGCCCTGACTGCCCGTCGTTATTATAACAAGCTGATTCGGGCGGTATTTTTTAATTTCATCTATGCTGATAATAACATTTTCTGGTACTGTCATATAACCCAAAAGCATTGCAACCTCGGCAACACTTTCCATACTTCTGCCCGAAAAAGCAACCTTTCTGCCAAAGCGGTATGCCGAATTTATAATCTGCTGAACACGGTGCACATTAGATGCAAAGGTCGCAACAATAATTCGCTGGTCGCCGTGATTTCTGAACAGGTCATCAAATGAATTACCTACCGTACTTTCAGACATTGTATAACCCGGTCGCTCAACGTTTGTGCTTTCTGACATCAAGGCCAAAACGCCTTGTTTGCCCAAATCACCAAACTTTGCAAGGTCAATCATCTGCCCCTCGATAGGTGTGCAGTCAACCTTAAAGTCACCTGTGTGCACAACCGTTCCTATCGGCGTGTGAATTGCAAGCGCCATAGCATCGGGAATAGAATGGTTCGTGCGGATAAATTCAACACGAAAGCCTGAACCGATTTTTACTATATCACCTGCACGAACTCGGTGAAGCTTGGTTTTAGATAAAAGGTTATGCTCTTTTAGTTTTAGCTCAACCAATCCCATTGTAAGACGCGAGCCGAAAATAGGAATATTAAGCTCTTTTAAAAAGTAAGGTATTGCTCCTATGTGGTCTTCGTGACCGTGCGTAAGTACTATCGCCTTTACTTTAGACTGATTTTTTATAAGATACGAAATATCGGGAATAACCATATCAATTCCCGGCATATCGTCGTCAGGAAAAGCCAGTCCGCAGTCCAGCACAATAATATCCCCACCGAATTCGAAGGCCGTCATATTTTTTCCGATCTCGTTAAGACCGCCCAGAGGGATAATTTTAAGTTTTTGATTTTTTGCCACAATACATCCTCCATTTTTTAGATTTCCGTTCATATGTCGATGCTTTATGCATCATAAATCAACCGCTTGTATTTTCGTTCATACCGCGGTATGTATATTCATTTAAATATTAAAAGACATATTTTTATGTCATAAGTATCCGAGGTTATACTATTAATATTATTATACCAAAATTTATTAGAATAATAAAGTACTTTTTGAAAAATTTTAAAAAAAATATTAAATGCCGCAAGATGCTGTTAGCAATATGCGGCATTTTAAAGTTTTATTTTTTTAAAATTTCTCTTTCTTCGGGATTTTGCGGTCCAAAGTCAAAAATATCACGATATGAATGCTCTGCTTCTGCATTTTCAGGAAGCGTCGGTATTAAACCGGTACACTCGGTAGAAGATGCCATTGTTTTTAATCCAAACTCTTCAATGCTATCTGCAGGTGATTTTAGCGGTTTTTCTTTATCAGGCATAATTTTCATCTCCTTTAAACTTAGTTTAAGGAGAAAAATAAAAATTATGCTTTTAATTTATATTTTTACCACTTTCTTTTGCTCTCAATCACTTTGCCGCAAACACGAACCCTAAGAACATCTAATCCTTTAAACTTCATCGGCGGATAATATGGATTAAACGAAATAAGCTCTATGCTCCCCTCGTCATATATAACCTTTTTTACAACACCTTCCTGACCGTCAACAACAAAAACACCTACGTCGCCGCTGTCAACCGAGGTTTGCTTGCGTATTAAAAGAAAATCTCCGTCGTCTATACGCGGTGCCATACTGTCACCGCTTACCTTAAGCCAGAAATAGTCTTCTTCGTTATATTTTTCATCAGCAGCCTCGTAACCTATAATGTCCTCTGCTGCCAAAACTCCGTTACCTGCACAAACTCTGCCCACGACAGGAAGCAAGTGTCTTTTCTCTATCGGTATAGCCCTATTGGTATCAACCAAAGGCATCTCGCCATATTCCATAAGGCTGTCGAGCGAAATATCGAACACCTTTGCTATTTTTTTTAACGTATCTAAGTCAGGCTCACGTCGGTTTTGTTCATACATTCCTACCGCACTTGTAGAAATTCCGAGTTTTTTTGCCAGATCACGCTGTGTCATTTCTTTGCCACGCAATTCTCTTATTTTATCGCCTAACATAAGCACACCTCATTTGATTCATTTTCTTAAATCATAACACAAATCGTGTGAAAAAGCAAGTGCATTTTTACTTGAAACTTATTTAAAAAAGTTATAAAATAACTATATATGTATAAAATATGATATACAAATTCGAAAGGATTATCTATGACTGCAGTTGATTTTTTTATTTTAGACAGCATAAAAAGTTTTTTTAGCTGTTATTTTTTAAACAGCTTTATGCCGTTTGTTTCATTTTTGGGAAATTCGGGAGGAATCTGGATTGTATCAGGAATTATTCTTTTAATCTTTCCTAAATACCGAAAAAACGGATGGTTCGTTTTATTATCTCTTTTGGCAGGATTTATAATTTGCAATTTAACCTTAAAGCCACTTGTAGCCCGTCCCAGACCATGCTGGATAAGACCTGATGCGGCTCTGCTTATATCTGTTCCGCACGATTTTTCCTTTCCTTCGGGGCATACAGTTTCGTCATTTGCCGCAGCAGAAAGCTTAAGATATGC
The DNA here is from genome assembly GCA_017546245.1 of Clostridia bacterium. Classification (GTDB taxonomy): domain Bacteria; phylum Bacillota; class Clostridia; order UBA1381; family UBA9506; genus RGIG1666. The sequence goes on from JAFYXI010000073.1 coordinate 3,498, forward strand.
CAATCGCAAATTAGGCATATGGGCATACATTCTGGCGATTTTAATTGCATTTTCACGTTTGTACTTATATGTTCACTTTCCGTCTGATGTATTTATCGGAGCTTTAATAGGTTTTATGTGCGGACACTTTGTACCAAAACTAACAAATAAATAAAAAAGGGGCTGTCTTGATAATCATTTTTTATAAATATTTATGCACGAAATATTGCAGGGAACGCATTAATGCGTTCCGCGGAATGGATAAATCCATTCCCTACAACCAAACATTGCATAATTATTTGCTATATATGATTATCAAGACAGCCCCTTTTTATTAATAGTTGTATTTCTTCTTTTTAATTATTATAAAAGCAATTGACAGTATTGCTGCCGCAATCTCTACCGCAACAAGCGAGAGCCAAATACCGTTAATTCCAAGCCATATAGGCATAAGCATTACCGCAGTAATCTGAAAAACAATAGTTCTTAAAAAAGAAATTATTGCTGAAGTTACGCCATCGTTTAACGCTGTAAAAAATGCAGAGCCAAAGATTGCAAATCCTGCGAATAAGAACGCGAACGAATAGAATTTAAAGGCTGTGAGTGCCATGGCAAACAGATTTTCATCATATCCTACAAACATTTCAGACAGAGGACGCGCCAACAACAAAGCAAGCGCAACCATTGCTACGGAAAATACTAAAATAATATTAAAACTGCGTTTTCTTAAGTTTTTAAGTTCATCGTAATTTTTTGCTCCGAAATGAAAACTTATTACAGGCGAAATGCCAACGGCATAGCCAAACGACACACCGCAGAAAATCATTCCTACATACATCAAAACGCCATAAGATGCTACTCCGTCTTCACCGGCATATTTCAAAAGCTGCATATTATAAAGCATACTTACAACCGACATTGATATATTACCGAGCAATTCTGACATTCCGTTTGTACAGGTTTTAGTCAGCACCTTAGCATCAAATTTTGTTTTCGTCAGTCTTAAAATACTTGAGTTAGGGCACATAAAATATATAAGCGGAATTATTCCGCCAACAGCCTGACTTATTGCAGTAGCCGCAGCAGCACCGGCTAAACCTAATTTAAATACCCCAACCAACAAAAAGTCAAGAACCATGTTGGTTACACCTGCCGCTACTGTTACTATAAGCCCCAATTGCGGTTTTTCTGCCGTAATAAAAAAACTCTGAAACTCCATTTGAAGTAAGAATGCAATCAGTGCGATAAGTATAATACGACCATAAAGTACACAATGTTCAAGCATTACACCCTCTGCACCCAAAAAACGTGCAACCGGTCTTATAAATGCGATTCCTAAAACAGTAAGTACTAAGCCTGTTATAATTGATGTATAAACAATCATCGAAAAACGCCTGTTTGCCTTTTCTTTGTCGCCCTCACCTAAAGTTTTACCGGCAAGCGCACTGCCGCCTGCACCGAACATAAAACCTACTGCTCCTAAAATAATTAAAAACGGCATAATAAGATTAACCGCAGCAAAAGGAACTTTACCGGCATAGTTCGAAACAAAAAATCCGTCAACGACACCGTAAATTGATGAAAAAATCATCATAATTATAGTAGGAAACGTAAAACGCAAAAGCTTTTTATGTGTAAAATGATCTGATAAACGAATCATATTAATCCTCCATAGATTTAGTAATATTGCAATTATAGTATGAAGTATGTTAAAAGTCAATACAAATAAAAAATTTAATAAAAATCTTCCAAACACTCTCACCACTTTTATGTTTATGTCATAGTATGTAACATAACTAATCAAAGGAGGTAAGAGTTATGGGATGCGATAAAGGTTTCTTTGGTTTTGGTGGTAACAATAGCTGCCTGTGGATAATTCTCATCATTATCCTTCTGTCTTGCTGCTGCAACGACTAATTCTACCTAACTAAAAAAGGTGTTGTGGTAAAATGAATTCATTTTACCACAACACCTTAACTTTTAATACCTAACCGCAAAGCCTTTTGCTGTGCCGATTAGTCGATTTTAATTTTTTCGATTTCTTTGTCATTGATTTTAATATCAAATTCTGACTGATATGAATCGATAAGCTCGTTATACTTATCCTGCATTAAGTAACCCTTAACTGTCTGGATTGCACTGTCATACATCTCGCCTGATGTAGGAAGGGCATAACGCTTAATGATATGCCAGCCGTAGCTTGATTCAACAAGCTCGGTAATTTCGCCGATACCAACCGAGAACGAACCCTGTGTGAACTCTGCCACCATTGTGCCCGAACCGCTTGCATCGTTTCCGTTTTTGTCGATTACATATCCGTCAGGCATAGACTCCATACCCGGATCTTCGCCATACTCTGCTATCAATGCTTCAAAGTTATTACCGGCTTTTGCTTTTGCTAAAACTTCGTCTGCTAAAAGCTTCTGCTCTGCTTTATAAAGCTCAGCTTCTGCCTCTGCTTTTTCCGGATCTGCAGCTTCTTCAGATTCAGCAGCTGCTGCATCCTCCTGTTTTGCGTTCATAATAAGAATGTGTTTAACACGCGCATAATCGCTGTTATATTTTTCGTTAACTGCCTCGTCAAAAACTGCCAACTTGTCGGGATCTGTAATCTGAACATCCTGAGCATACATACTTGCTAAAGTTGTTTTAGTCAGAAGATTTTTAAGCCCCATTTCGCTCAATCCGGTAGAAGAACGAATGCTGTCTATCTGAGCTTTTGTTGATGCATCTTTAGCTTTTACCACAGAGTTAATCTGACCTTCTGCTGTGCTGTCGAGTGCCAGACCTTTTTCTAAAGCCTTGCTTGCAGCAATCTCAACACGAAGCATTTCTGCTCTTGCTCTTTCTTTTGCTACATCTGTTGCTTTTTTACCGTCAATTTCGCCGCTCCAGAAAGTTTCGGCATCAGTTGCACCGCTTTCAGCAAGCATCTGTTCTTTAATGCTTTCTAAATAATATTTGTACTCTGCAACCGAAACCATATTTCCGTTTATGGTAGCCAGTTCTTTTGCAATCTGTAATCTGCCGCATCCGCTCAATCCCAAAGCCAATACCAAAGCCAGAACGACTGCTGTAATTTTTTTCATCTGTTTCAATTAAAACACTCCTTTAAATTATACTCACAAAATATAAACATAATATATTATACACTAAATTTTTCCCTGATGCAAGTTAATATAGCATTGTAACATATTTTTAATAAGTTCAAGCGGATTTTTTTGCTCATCCTTTGATAATTTCATTGTAATATACGGTTTATTGCCTGCCGAAAGTAAAATTCTTCCTTTATATTCGCCTATTAATGCCGAAGCTTTTTCAAAATCTATATCAGATTTATAATAAAGCGTCATTTTTCCATCGCGGTATGTTACCTCGCTAAAGCGTGCCTCTTTTGCCATTGCTTTGACGTATGCCGCATCCACGAGCGCAACAACCGATGCAGGAGGTTCGCCGAAACGGTCAATCATTTCGTCTAAGACCTCCATATAATCCTTATTATCTTCAACTGATGCAATCTTTTTGTACATATCAAGACGCATACTGTGATTTTTAATATATTTAGGCGGAATATATGCCTCAACATTAACATCGACAACGGCTGACCATACCTCTTCCTGCGGTTTTCCTGCAAGCTCGTCTACACTTTCAGATAACAGACGGCAATACATATCGTAACCAACGCTGTCCATATGTCCGTGCTGCTGGTCGCCCAGGATATTTCCTGCGCCTCGGATTTCCAAATCACGCATTGCAATTTTAAATCCCGAGCCGAACTCAGTAAACTCGCGTATTGCCTGAAGTCTTTTTACTGCAACCTCATTCAGCACCTTCATCGGCTTATAGGTTAAATATGCAAACGCACGGCGGTTAGAACGGCCGACTCTGCCCTTTAGCTGATAAAGCTGCGACAAGCCCATTCTGTCTGAATCTTCTATAATAATGGTGTTTACATTAGGAATATCAAGACCGGTTTCGATGATAGTTGTACACACCAAAACGTCAATCTCGCCCTCTAACATATCCATCATAATGTCCTCCAGCTCATCTTCGTCCATCTGTCCGTGCGCAAATCTTACACGGGCATCAGGTATTGCTTCTGATATTCTTCGTGCCGCTGCCTGAATAGAATCTACTCTGTTATGAAGATAATACACCTGTCCTCCTCTAGACAGTTCGCGACGGATTGCATCTAAAAGGATTCCCATATTGTGCTCCATTACAAAGGTCTGAACGGGATATCTTTCTTCGGGGGGTTGTGTCAGCACGCTCATATCACGGATGTTTACCATAGACATATGAAGAGTTCTGGGAATCGGTGTTGCAGACAGCGTTAAAACATCGACATTTGTTTTTATTTCTTTTAGCCGTTCTTTGTGTTTAACTCCGAATCGTTGTTCTTCATCAACAACTAAAAGACCCAAATCTTTAAACTCTATATCTTTTCCGAGCAAACGGTGTGTGCCAATTACTATATCTGTTTCGCCGCTTTTAAGCCTTGCAATTGTTTGCTTTTGCTCTTTTGCAGTACGAAAACGTGATAGCATTTCAATTTTTATCGGATAGTCCTTCATTCTCTGAACAAAGGTGTTATAGTGCTGCATTGTAAGCACAGTTGTCGGCGCAAGATATGCAACCTGCTTTGAATCCTGAACCGCCTTAAATGCCGCGCGAAGTGCAACCTCTGTTTTGCCGTATCCTACATCTCCGCACAAAAGTCGGTCCATAGGATGCTCACTTTCCATATCACTTTTCACTTCGTTTATACTGCGGAGCTGGTCTTCGGTTTCTTCATAAGGAAATTTTGCCTCAAACTCTCCCTGCCATGCTGTATCCTTACCGAACGCAAAACCGACCGCCTGCTGTCTGGCGCTGTAAAGACGCAAAAGCTCTTCTGCGAGTTCTTTGGTAGACTCCTTAACCCTTGCCTTTTGGCGTGCAAACTCCGCTCCGCCCATTTTATTTAATCGGACATGCCCCTCTTTGCCGATATATTTTTGCAAAAGCTCCAGCTGGTCAGTCGGAACATACAAAAAATCGTTACCGTTATATTTAATTTTAAGATAATCCTTGCGGCAGCCGTCAACCTCTAAGGTATCAAGCCCCACATATTCACCTATACCGTGAGTCTGATGAACAACGTAATCGCCAATGTCTAAATCTGTAAAGTTACGGATTTTGCTTGCAGAATCAGGCTTTTTCTTGCGCAGACGTTTTTTTGTCTGCCTTCCGAAAACCTCTTCATCACTTATAACCGCAAGCTTTAATTGCGGATAATAAAAACCCTTTCTGAGCGCACCCGATGCAATATAAACATTGCCGGGTGTAAGTTCTTTTGTATTTTCATCGCAGATTATTGCGTTAAATTCGTGTTCAGAAAGCTTTTCTTTTAAGTCAGAAAGCTTAGAATCATTACCTGCCAGAACCAAAACACAAAAATTTTTTCCGAGCCAGTCAGATAAGTCCGAATAGAAAAATTCCATTTTGCCCGAAAATGAATTTGTTGCACCCACTGTTAAGCTTACGTTTGCCTTTGGTCTGTACTCTTTGCAGGAATGCGGCAACGCATAAAGCCCCACCAGACTATGCTCTAGCAGTTCTTTTAAGGTTTCTGAAAAATTGTGTATATACTGTTCTTTTGACTCTGTTATAACCTCTTTTTCTAAAAGAGCTTTAACAGTTTCGTTAACATCCCACAAAAGGCCGTCGGCACGTTCGCTTATTCTGTGCGGTTCATCCATAAACACTAAAGATTTGCGACTGATATACTGAAGTATTGACGGATATCCGTCAGATGCCCTATATTCTTCATCTACCGCACTTAAGGTAACAGAATCAACCTGTTCTATCGAAATCTGTGACATTGGGTCAAACTCTCTTATTGAGTCAACCTCGTCACCAAAAAATTCTATTCTGTACGGATTTTCTGCCTGAGGGGTGAATACATCAAGTATTCCTCCTCGTATACTGAACTGACCGCAGCCTTCAACAATTTCTTCACGCGAAAAGCCCATATCGACTAACTGTTTTGCCAGTTCTTCTATTTTATGCTCCTGCCCTGCCGCTATGGTCATAATGCTCGAAACGTATGAATCATAGTCTATGGTGAACTGCAAAAGCGCATCTGTGCTCATAACCGTAAGAGTATTTTCGTTCGTGTTTGCAAGCTTTTCCAAAACCTTTAATCTCTCGTTTATATACTCATTACTTTTCGCGTCTACTGAATAATATTCAATTTCTTTTGCAGGATAATAAAGTGTGTTTTTTCCGTAAAAAAACTCAATATCTGCCGCAGCTTTTTTAGCCTGATATTCGCTGTCGGTCACATAAAGACCCGAGCGATTTAAATTTTTACATAACGAAGCGGCAAGATGCGCCTTGGTTGACTCGGTTAAACCCGAGACATTTACCGGCACCTCGCCTTGTGTTATGTGCTCTTTTAACACGCTGTATTCATCTGATTTTTTGAGTAATTCTGATAAAAATTCCATTAACTCAACCCTTGCTGTTAAACCTGTTCATAGCACTTTGCGGACCTTTTTTTATCATTTCTTCTATCGCAGCAGGCAGTTTTTCAACAGATTCAGACAAAATCTTTATTTCTTCATCAGAAAATTTGCCTGTAACCCAGTCTGCCATATCCCAATGCTCAGGAGGTGCACCCACACCCAGTTTTATTCTTGGAAAGGCGTCACTTGCCAACTGATAAATAATAGATTTTATGCCGTTATGACCGCCTGCACTTCCTTTAGGACGTATTCTTATACGACCGGTATCCAGGCTTACATCATCATAAATAACGATAAGATTTTCGACCGGAACTTTGTAAAAGCCCATAATCTCTCTTAAGCTTTCGCCGGAAAGATTCATAAAAGTCTGCGGTTTTATTAAAATAACCTTTTCGCCGGCTATTGTTCCCTCGCCATAAACTGCTTTGAATTTTAATTTATTCATATTTATCTTAAAATATGCCGATAAATAATCAGCACTGATAAATCCTATGTTGTGTCTTGTACTTTCGTACTGCTTTCCGGGATTGCCCAGACCTGCTATTATATACATCAGATTTCTCCTTTATTATTTTACTTTGGTTATTGCCATACCGTCACCAATAGGAAGTATAGCTGTGTCAAACCGCTCGTCGTTACATATTGAATCTAAAAACTCTTTTAAACGGTTTACTATCGTGCGGTGTTTATGACCAACATCTTCTTTTTGAGCAACCATTCCTCTGTAAAGTACATTATCCGTTAAAATAACACCGCCGGGTGATAGCTTCTCTAAAGCTAAATCGAAATGTATCGGCGACTGACCCTTTGCAGCATCAATAAAAATAAAGTCAAATTTGCCGGGCAAATTCTGCACCTCTGCCTCGGCATCGCCGTGAATTAAACGTATCCTGTCCTGCATACCGAGTTTAGCTATGTTATCCAACGCAAGACAAAACATTTCTTCATCACGTTCGATTGTTGTGATATGAGCATTACTTGATTTTGCCATTAAAAGTGCCGAATACCCTATTGCTGTTCCCATTTCTAAAATCCGCTCAGGATTTATTATTGATACCAAAACACTTAAAAAACGACCTGCCTCACGCTGAATGATAGGGACATAATTTTCTTTTGCAAAAAGCTCCATTTTGCGAAGATATCCCTCTTCTTTTTTTACGGTATTATTAATAAATTCGGTCACAGCCGCTTCGGTAATGTTTTGCATTAAAATTCCATAGCCTTTCTGCCCACAAATAGTAGTAATTAATAATATACACGCTGCTTACCGTGGGCAGATAAGGCGTATAGTGGAAATTATGCACATCGCCGTTTCGTGACTTTAGGCACGAAAGTTCGGCGGTGCAACAAATTCCGCCGGAGGCTTTTAACGTGATTTTTCACGTTAAAAATTCTCCTCTTTAAGCCACCTTACTAAATTAGAATATCGTTTAGCCTCAAAATCGTTATCAACCATTTTTTCGGCGGCACTTTTTTGTCCGACCAGCGTTACAAAATCTTTTGCTCTTGTAATTGCGGTATATATAAGATTTCGGTTCATAAGCATTGGTGCTCCGTGAAATACCGGCATAACCACAGCAGGAAACTCGCTGCCCTGACTTTTGTGAACAGTAATTGCATAGGCAAGCTCAAGCTCGTCAAGCATTGCATTTGCATATTCAGCACATCTTTCATCATCAAAAACAACAGTTACAGATGAACTTGTTACCTCTGATATATAACCGATGTCGCCGTTATATACGCCTATACCCTCTTCGTTTGTTCCAACCTTTTCCCAAACTAAATCGTAATTATTTTTAACCTGCATAACCTTGTCGCCCTCACGCAGGATTCGTGACATAAAAACACGTTCTTTTTTGCTGTCATCAGGCGGATTTAACGCTTTTTGCAGTTCATTGTTAAGCTGATAAACTCCGGCAGGAGTTTTTTTCATAGGCGATATTACCTGAATGTCGCGTATTGGGTCAAAGCCGTATGCTGCAGGCAGTCTTTCGCAAACTAAATTTACAACCGTTCTTGTTATTTCATCGCCGTTTTTTGCAGGTATAAAGAAAAAGTCTTTATCTTTTTGATTATATATCGGATATTCTCCGCCGTTTATTCTGTGCGCATTTACAACTATCATACTTTCTTCTGCCTGACGAAATACCGTATCTAAACGTATTACCGGTACAGTATCAGAATCTATAATATCCTCTAAAACATTACCTGCTCCGACTGACGGAAGCTGGTCGCTGTCACCAACCAAAACCACTTTAGCACCCGGCTTTGCTGCGGCTAAAAGCGCCTGCATCAAAAGAACATCGACCATACTTACTTCATCAACAATAATTACATCGTGCTCTAACGGAAATTCGCTTGAACGTCTGTAATCTCTTTCTAACTCATCACCGGTGTAGCCAAGCTCTAACAGACGATGAATGGTTTTTGCCTCTTCGCCTGTTACGGCACTCATTCGTTTTGCAGCACGACCGGTAGGTGCAGTAAGAGCAATATCAAGCCCGCTTTTTTTTAAAAGCTTTATAATAAAATTAATCGTTGTAGTTTTTCCTGTTCCGGGTCCGCCGGTTATGACTGTAACGCCGGAGGTAATAGCACAAACAACCGCTTGTTTTTGCTTTTCTTCTAATACTATACCACTTTCTTTTTCGAGCTCTTTTATCTCATTTTCAGGATTATCTTTCTTGCCCTTTTTAATATGCCCTGCCAATGCTCTTATTTGTGCTGCAACATCGTGCTCACATTCGTAATAAACAGGCAGATAAATACACTCTTCTTCTGCATCCTGCTCACTTACTATCTGCCCGTCAATAATCAGCGAAACAATTGCGTTTTCTATTTCTAAACTGTCTACTCTTAGCATTTTTTCTGCTAAAGATACCAAAATATTTCTTGGAAGATATGTATGACCTCCGCTTGCCGCATAAAACGACAAGGTATATTTTATTCCCGAACGTATGCGGTTCTGGTCTTCGGGTCGTATGCCCATATGATGTGCGACCAAATCGGCTGTTTTAAAGCTTATGCCGCGTATGCGTTCGCACAATGAATATGGATTTTCCTGAATAATTGCTACCGCTCTTTCACCGAATGTATCATAAATACGCACCGCAAAGGCAGGTGTTATATTATATTTTTGCAAAAACAAAATAAGCTGTTCTTTTTCAAAAATCTGCATATACGACTGCTGAATTTCGTATGCCTTAGCCAGACTTATGCCCTTTATTTCTGCCAAACGTTCGGGCATATCGACAATAACATGCAGGCTGTCTTCACCAAATCGGTCAACTATTTTTTCAGCCGTCGATTTTCTTACTCCACGCACAACACCGGATGAAAGATAGCTTAAAATCTCATCTCTTCCGGTTGGCTCTATACGTTCAAAATGCTCAACCTTAAGCTGCTCTCCGTAGCTTGAATGATTTGTCCATTTTCCGCTTACTATAAGCATTTCGCCTGCTTTTATATAAGGAATATAGCCAACGCAGGTTATTAACCCCGTATCGTTTGCATCAAATTCAAACACCGCGTATCCGTTTTCTTCATTTGCATATATTACCTCTTCTACCGTACCCTGATACGCATCTAAATCCTGCATTTGGCTCACCTCCGATTTTAGCCTATTGCCTGTTTAACTGTTTCTTCTGCCTGATAAAACAAATCTTCTGCCATACAATCAAGCCATTTATATCTTTCATCCCTTTTGAACCACGTCAGCTGACGTTTGGCATAATTTCGGCTGTTTTTCTTAACAAGCTCTGTTGCCTCGTCTAAGCTTATTTCTCCATCTAAATAAGATAAAATTTCTTTATAGCCAATGCCCTGCATTGACTGCATATCTTTAGCAAGTCCCATCTGCTTAAGGTTTTTTATCTCATCCAAAAGACCACATGAAAGCATTATATCTACGCGTAAATTTATACGTTCATACAAAACTTCACGTTCGGTGTTAAGCGCAATCATTATCGGCTCGTACGGAGATGGCTCTGTTTTGGAATTTTCGTTTTGCTCTGACAAGGTAAGTCCCGTAGTCTCAAAAAGCTCTAATGCCCTTACAACTCTTTTTACATTGTTGGGATGTATTCCCTCAGCAGACTTTGGGTCGATTTGACTAAGTCTTTTGTGCAAAGCCTCGCAGCCTATATCTTCTGCCTCTTTTAAAAGCTTTTCACGCAGCTCAAAGTCCGTTTGTGACTGCGTAAACTTAACATTATCTATAAATGATGAAATATAAAGACCCGTTCCGCCTGCTATAATCGGCAGTTTGCCGCGAGATAATATATCCTGCGCAGCTAAATTAGCAAGCTCGACATAACGCGCAACGCTAAACGGTTCATCGGGATTTACAACATCAATCAAGTGATGCGGCACGCCCTCGGTTTCTTCTTTAGTCGGTTTTGCGCTGCCAATATCCATATGTCGATAAATCTGCATAGAGTCGGCAGATATAACCTCGCCGTTAAACCGTTTTGCGAGCATAACCGCAAGCCGGGTTTTTCCCGTTGCTGTGGGCCCGGCAATTACAGCAATTTTATTTTTCATTATACAATCCTCTTAAACTGTTTTTCTATATATGCCTTGGTAAACGCAATGGTTATCGGCCGTCCGTGAGGACAAGTATTTATGCCGTCCAAGGCAAAAACTGCATCTAAAAGAGCTTTTATTTCCTCTTGGTGCAGATTATGATTTGCCTTTATTGCACCTTTACACGCAATACTGTATAGCATACGGCTTGCTAAATCTTCGCTTACATTTTTTCTGTTTTCAGAAAGCATAGTCAAAATTTCGATAAACAAATCAGACAAATCTCTGTCAGATAACTCTTCGGGAGTTGCTCTTAGGGCAACTGCATTTTCGCCAAATTCTTCCGAATCAAATCCCAAGTCAGAAATTTCGTCAATATTTTCACGATAGATTGCCATTTCCTGCGCCGAAAGATTTACAACACACGGTATTAACATCGACTGTGCCGCGAGTGCCTTGCTTTTATATTGCTTTAAAAGCTCTTCGTATCTTAATCTTTCGTGTGCCGCGTGCTGGTCAACCATCAGCATTTCGCCGTCTTTTTCGACTATTACATATGTGCCGAACACCTGACCGCAGATTTTATATTCCGTTTCAGGCTTGTCCTGCGGTTTTATTTCAGGTTCTGCAACCTCTGCTTTGGATTCCGGAATTATAATCTTTTCCTTTATCGGCAGATTTTCTTCTTTTTCTACTATTTTTTCTACTATCTCTTTTGCGACAGTTTCTTCTTTTGGCATTTCCTCAAAAACAGAGGTCTCACGCATAGTAAACTTACTTGAAGCAGTTTTTGCCGGCACGGATTTGGTGATACCCGGCGTGCCTGATGTAATAGTATTATGCTCTCCTCTTACTTTAATTTCTGCCGCACGTTTTACCTCATCCTGTCTTGGTAAAACTGTTTCAATTCGCACCGGTTCCGCTTTTTCTTGTTTAATTTGTTCTTTCAGCTCAAAGCTGACACTCGGAGCAGTTTTTTCTACCTTTGGTATATATGTGTTCCGGTGAAGAGCATTTTTTACTGCCCAGTATACACAATGATAAATCTGCTTTTCATCGGCAAACTTTGCTTCTAACTTAGTCGGATGAACATTTATATCAACCATTTGTGGGTCTAAATCAATATGTATTGCAAAAACCGGAAACTTTCCTACCATAATTTCGTTTTTATACGCATCCTCGACCGCACGCGCTAAAAGAGGACTTTTTATGTATCTTCCATTTATAAAAAAGTTCTGCATATTTCTGTTCGGTCTTGATACAGAGCCTCTGCCGGTAAGTCCGCTGACTTTAACAGGACCTTCGCTAAAGTTAACCTGCTGCATAGCCGCACCTACTTCTTTTCCGTACACAGCATAAATACAGCCCGAAAGCTCTCCGTCACCCGATGTAAAAAGAGCCTCTTTTCCGTTATTAATCAGCTTAAACGATACCTCGGGATGCGAAAGCGCAAGGCGGTTTAACATATCGGCAATATAGCCTGCCTCGGTAAAGTCTTTCTTTAAAAACTTCATTCGTGCAGGAGTTGAACAAAACAAATCACGCACAATCATTGTTGTGCCGTTAGGGCATCCTGCCTCTGATATTTCTGTTATTTCACCGCAGTCACAACTTATATGAGTTCCTGCCTCGTCTTCCTGCGCTTTGGTATAAATATCAAGCTTAGATACCGCCGCTATGCTTGCCAGAGCCTCGCCGCGAAAGCCGAGGGTAGAAATCGCTGACAAATCCTCTGCAGATGATATTTTGCTTGTTGCGTGACGCAAAAGACAGGTTTTAGCATCTTCTTCAGACATTCCGCAGCCATCGTCTGCCACACGTATATAAGAAATACCGCCCGATTTAATCTCTACGGTAATATGCTTTGCACCTGCATCCATTGCGTTTTCTAAAAGCTCTTTTACCACAGAGGCAGGTCTTTCAACAACTTCTCCTGCCGCAATCATATTCGAAACCGTTTTATCAAGTACGTGAATGCGTCCCATAACTGCCTCCTTTATCACAAGTTCTTATGCCCAGAATTTCATAATATCCATCAGTGCCACAAAAATTGAAAGTAATATTAAAAGTGCAAAGCCTATAAAGTGCACCATTCCCTCTTTTTGAGGTGGTATTGGCTTTCTTCGAATCATTTCGACTATAACAAAGAAAATTCTGCCGCCGTCTAGTGCCGGAAGCGGCAAAAGATTAAATATTCCAAGATTTATTGTTAAAATAACCGCTAAGTTTATAAGATTTAAAAGTCCCGGCATACCTGTTTTTGCCGTTTCTTCAACAGCAGAGCCTATTTCTGATACTATGCCGATAGGGCCTGATAACTGTGTTACCTTAACATCGCCACGGAACAAGTCAACTAAAGAACCGACAATAAGCTTTGAATAGAAAAATGTTCCGTAATATCCTGATTTTATTGTATTTATAAAGCTGTTATCTTCGCTTGCCAATGAGAAGCCGTAAGTAAATCTTCCGTTTTCTTCTCTCGGCTGAATTAAAATGCTTCGCTTTTCGCCGTTGCGTTTTACCAAAAACTCCGTTTCGGCATCTCCGCGTCTCGAGGTTGCCCAGGTTACATCTGCGGCAATGTGTGTGCGAGAACCGGCAATTTTTATTATTTCGTCACCGGGCATAAGACCTGCATCGTATGCCGCCGTGTTTTCGATTACCTGTGCTACCTTGTTGGTTGCAACAGCTTCGCCCTGAGACATCATAACCGTTAAAAGAACAAAGCCAAGCAAAATATTCATAAATGCGCCTGCTGCAAGTACTAAAAATCTTTGCCACGCAGGCTTATTGTTTATTGCTCTTGGGTCAGATGAGTTTTCATCTTCGCCTTCCATTGCACAGAATCCGCCTATCGGAACCGCTCGAACAGAATAAAGTGTTTCGCCCTTTTGTTTTGAAAAAATTTTAGGACCCATTCCGACAGCAAATTCTAAAACGCGTATACTAACTGCCTTTGCGACGATAAAATGCCCGAATTCGTGAACAAAAATCATTAGTGCAAAAATAAGTATTGCAACAATTATTGTAAAGACAACTGTCATTTAAACCCTCCGAAAATTACTTAAGCCAATTTTGTGGTTATATTTTATGCACACTTTTTAAAACATATTCTCTTGCCCATTTATCGGCAGATAATATATCATCAATAGTGGGATTAGCAATAACCTCATGGTTGTTCATAGCCGACTCAACTACATCTGCTATCTCTAAGAAACGTATTTTATCCTGCAAAAACAAAGCTACCGCCTCTTCATTCGCTCCGTTTAATACGACAGGCATTGTGCCACCTTTATTACCTGCGCGATATGCTAAAGTTAAGCAACGGAATGTATCGGTATCAGGCTTATCAAACGTAAGCGGTCCGCAGGTTAAAAAGTCAAGCTCGTTATTTGTCATTACCATTCTTTTCGGATATGTTATTGCATACTGAATCGGCAGTTTCATATCCGGAACACCGAGTTGTGCGATGGTTGCATTGTCGCAAAATCTTACCATAGAGTGAATAATACTCTGGCGATGCACCAAAACCTCGATTTTATCAAGAGGCATATTGAATAAATGAGCCGCCTCTAATACCTCTAAACCTTTATTCATCAACGTTGCGCTGTCAATGGTTATTTTTGCTCCCATTTCCCAGTTAGGATGAGCCAGAGCCTGTGCACGTGTCACATTTTCCAAGCTATTTCGGTCTCTTCCGAAAAACGGTCCGCCAGAAGCTGTAAGAACTATCGCATCAACTTCTTTTTCATATTCATCTTTATTCACTCTTGCAGCCAGGCATTGAAAAACTGCGCTGTGTTCGCTGTCAACAGGAATAATCTCTGAGCCGTATTTTTTTGCTTCGCTCATTACAATATTGCCTGCGGTAACCAAGGTTTCTTTATTTGCTAAGGCTATGCGCTTACCCTTTTTTATCGCTGCAAGCGTTGGGATAAGACCGGCAATGCCTACAATACCGGTTACAACAGTATCACTTTTTTCACTTGATGCAAGCTCTACAAGCCCCTCAGGTCCCGACAAAACCTTAATATCAGTATCTGCAAGCTTTATTTTAAGCTCAGCCGCCTTATCCTCACGAACAACGCAAACCTTATCGGGCTTAAACTGTCTTGCCTGCTGCTCTAAAAGCTCGATTTTCGAATAAGTCGAAAGACCGTCGGGGCGAGCATTTTCCATTTTTTCCATAACCTCTAAGGTCTGAACACCAATAGAGCCGGTAGAGCCTAAAACCGTAATATATCTCATTTTTTAACTCCTTATCTTACGAAATAACAGGGATATATAAAAGAAAATAATAAACAAGCGGCGCAACAAAAATCAGACTGTCTATTCTGTCGATTATTCCGCCGTGACCGGGGATAAGATTTCCGAAATCCTTAACACCGAATTCTCTTTTTATAACCGATGCTGACAAATCACCAAGCTGTGCTACAATTCCGCACAAAACAGCAAGGATAATAAGCGTCAGATAATTAACTGAAAGACCAACCGCGCAATCGACAATAAGGCCATATACCACAAACGAAATTATGCATCCGATAACCGCACCGATTGCACCCTCGACTGTCTTTTTAGGACTGACTGACGGAATTAACTTATGCTTTCCGAAAAGAGTTCCCGAAAAATATGCAAAGGTATCCGGCATCCAAGCACCCAAAAACGGAATAAACAACAGCACAACACCGTTTTGCATAGAACGTATAAAACCTATATGATACAACAAGAGCACCGCATATATCAGCGAGAAAAATGCTGTGCACACATCTGAAAACTTGATTTTGCCATTCAGAAAAACTGCACAAATAAGTAAAAGCATTAAATATCCTACAAGTATAAGTGTTAAAAAATCTCTGCTATAGCCCATAAATACCGCACACAAAAGCAAAAGCGCAAATACAAAGACCAAGACTGCCACCGGTTTTTTTTCAAGCAGTTTAAACGTTTTGCACAACTCATAAAGCGATATAACACATGCTGCCGATACCACTAAATTAAACAGCATCGGCGAAGCAAACAGAATAATAGCCAGTACTAAGGCTGCACCTATAACTCCGCTTAAAACTCTTATTCCAAGCTTTGACCACATAGCGACCTCCAAATTTATATCGGCTTAAACACCGCCGAAACGTCTGTTTCTGTTTTGATAGTCTAAAATTGCACCTGCAAAATCCTTTTCTGTAAAGTCTGGCCAGTTTATGTCAGAAAACCAAAATTCGCTGTATGCCGACTGCCACAACAAGAAATTGCTTAATCTTAATTCTCCGCTGGGACGAATGATAAGGTCAACATCAGGAACATCGGGGGTATAAAGTCTGTCAGATATCATCTGCTCGGTTATATTCTCTTCAGAAAGCCCACCGTCTTTTAACTGTTTACCTAAGTCTTTTACAGCTCTTACAATTTCCTGTCTGCCGCCGTAGTTGATTGCAAGATAGAGCACCAATCCCTCACGGTCTTTTGTACACTCTTCAACAATGTCTATCTCGCGGTTTATTTCATCGCTTAACGTGCTTCTGTCGCCAATTACTCTGATTATTACATCTTTGCCTGCAAGCTGCTCTCTGTCGCGCAGATATTCTAGCAAAAGCTCCATTAATGAGTCAACCTCTGCTTTAGGTCTTTTCCAGTTTTCTGTCGAAAAGGCATAAGCGGTTATGTATTTAACTCCCAGACTTTTTGCATATTCTGTAATAACTCTTAATTTTTGTGCACCTGCTCTGTGCCCTGCGCTTCTGGGCAAACCTCTTTTTTTTGCCCAGCGGCCGTTCCCGTCCATAATAATGCCCACATGTTTAGGTGCTTTTTCTATATCAATTTCTCTTTCAATCGACTTTTTTGTAAGCTTATCTTTTATAATTTTAAAAATAATAATCACTCCAATAAATGCCCTAAAGGGACGCCGCTGTCGGCGCCCCTTTTAGTGTATTACATTTTTTATACTTCCATAATTTCCTTTTCTTTTTTAGCCGAAATTGCATCGATGTCTTTTATATATTTATCTGTAATATCCTGAACATCTTTTTCGCAACCCTTTAAGTCGTCTTCGGTAATTTCGCCTTGCTTTTTCTGATTTTTAAAATCATCAATTGCATCACGACGAATTCCGCGGATTACAACCTTGCCCTCTTCGGCTCTTTTCGAGATTGATTTTGCAATATCACGTCTGCGCTCTTCTGTAAGAGGCGGAAAGTTTAAACGAATTGATTTTCCGTCATTGTTCGGAGCTATACCAATATCTGCTGCAACAATCGCTTTTTCGATTTCGTGAAGAATTGTTGCATCCCACGGCTGAATCATTAAAGTTCTTGCATCCGGAACTGATATTGTTCCAACCTGACCAACAGGCGTTGCAACGCCGTAATAATCAACCATAACCTTATCTAAAATCGCAGGATTTGCTCTTCCTGCTCTTATTGCAGCATAATCAGCTTCTAACGCTGCAATAGCTTTATCCATTTTTGCTTTAATTTCTGTATACATATTATAAATACCGCCTTTCGTCAATTTGAAACTACTGTTCCTATTTTTTCACCGCATAAAACACGTATAATATTTTCGGGTTTGTCAAGACCAAACACCAAAATCGGAATGTTATTATCCATACACAGCGAGGTTGCTGTTGAATCCATAACACCTAATCCCTTGTTAAGTACATCAATGTATTTAAGCTCATCAAACTTTTTGGCATCAGGATTTAAATTCGGGTCACTATCATAAACACCGTCAACCTTTTTAGCAAGCAGGATTGCTTCTGCATCTATTTCCGCCGCACGAAGCGCCGCACCTGTATCGGTTGAGAAAAACGGATTTCCAGTTCCGCAGCCGAAAATTACTACTCTGTTTTTAGATAAATGACTAATTGCCTTACCTCTTATATAAGGCTCTGCAATCTGGCGCATTTCTATCGCTGTCTGTACACGAGTCTGCACACCTGCCGATTCAAGAGCACTCTGAAGTGCCAAAGAGTTTATTACTGTAGCCAGCATTCCCATATGGTCTGCACGGGTTCTGTCCATGTCCTTGCCGGTTCTTCCTCTCCAGAAGTTTCCGCCGCCGACAACTACCGCAATTTCTACACCCATTTCGTTTGCCTTTTTGATCACCTGAGAAATATCAGCCAAAGTGTCTTCATCAAGACCAAATCCGCGCGGACCTGCCAAAGCCTCTCCGCTTAATTTAAGGAGTATTCTTTTAAACTTAGGTGTCATGGTAACCTCCCAATACATCTTATTTTATTAAACACATCTTATAATATTATATAATTTTTTTTCATAAGATTCAAGTATTATACCCATTATTTTCAAAATTTTCAAATTTTATTTGTTTATAAGCAAGTTTTTCAGTTTACATAACACCAAAAATAACACTTTCTACTGTAAAGTTATCAACATTGTCAACAGAGTTATCAACAGTTTTCATAACTTTTTATCCCTTTATTCACAGTTATCCCTAAAAATACATATGTTTTTTAAGTTATTAACAATGCAACTGTGTACAAACATAGGTTTACATAATATTTATGGTGTTAATTTGCATTTTCATCTGTTTTTTTAGCAAAAACCCATAGGCGATTTCCTAAAAAGTTTACTGCTAAAGAGAACGGCACTGCCACTAATTTGCAGAACATAACTGCAGAATCTCCCTCAAACAGATACGAAATACCCATAGCTGACAAAATGCTGTTTGCAATATTTTCTATATGCATAACATCATAGAATAAATTAAGACACAAAATAGTTACACACATAGATACAAGATTTACAACAACAAACTTCCACATTTCGCCAAACTCTGCCTTACCGCCTTTATTAAATGTCCAGTATCTGTTAAAGAAGTAGCTGTTTGTCATTGCAATCGCAGTTGCTAAAATCTGTGCCAAATTTTTATTGATATTTAAAAGGCTGAAAAATACAAAAAACAAAAAATAGTCAAGCGCCGTATTTAAAATACCTATTAAGCCAAACTTTAAAATCTGAAAAATATTTTTTTTCATTTCATTATTTTTCTTCACTATCTTCACCTTTATCAAAACCGAGCTTTTCACGAATAATATAAAGCGGTCTGCCTTTTGCTTCGTCATAAATTCTTCCGATATATTCACCGATTATACCCAGCATCATTAATATAACACCGTTAAAAATCAGCGAAACTGCAAGAGTTGATGCCCAGCCTGTTACTGTTGTATCTGTAAACAAGCGCAGACAAATTACAACTAAAAGATATATAAAGCTTGCCCCTGCAACTAAAAATCCCACATAGGTAGAAAGCTTTAATGGTTTATAAGAAAATGTTGTTATTCCATCCATAGCAAACTTAAGCATTTTTTTAAGAGGATACTTAGTTTCTCCGGCAAAACGCTCATCACGTACATAAGTCACAGCAGTCTGACGGAATCCTACCCAGCTTACCAGTCCGCGAACATAACGGTTCTGCTCTGTTAAAGATGACATAACGTCACATACTTTACGGTCAATCAGGCGAAAATCACCGGTATCAACCGGAATATCTACACTTGTCATACTTGAGAGCAATCTGTAAAACATTTTTGCAGTAGCCTTTTTAAAGAAGGTTTCGCCCTTTCTTTTAAGACGCTGACCGTAAACAACGTCATAGCCTTCCTTCCATTTTTCAATCATTTCAAGTATAACCTCGGGCGGATCCTGTAAGTCAGCATCTATAACCACAACAGCCTGACCGCTTGAATTATCCATTCCTGCGGTAATTGCTGTCTGATGACCGAAGTTACGCGAAAAATTAATCAGGCGTACATTTTTGTCGTTTTCGCATATCTGAGCAACTATCTCAGGAGTTTTATCACGGCTGCCGTCATTTACAAAAATAAGCTCATACGGCTCATTTGTTGTATCCATGACCTGCTTTAATCTTTTATAACTCTCTTCAACAACCAGCTCCTCATTAAATACCGGAACTACAATAGAATATCTTATCATATTTATTCTCCTTTTCAAATTTCTCTCTTTTTAAATGTAAGTTTTTTACTTTACACCTTTTTTTGCAGAGTTATACAGCAAAACTCCGCATATCAAAGTTATTATACCACTATTTACGCAATTTTGCAACAAAATTCCTATTAATTATAACTACAAAAAAAGTCGAAATGTTTTTAGCATTCGACAACTCAAATTGACAAGTTTTTTTA
Organism: Clostridia bacterium; assembly: GCA_017546245.1. Taxonomy (GTDB): domain Bacteria; phylum Bacillota; class Clostridia; order UBA1381; family UBA9506; genus RGIG1666. Next base: position 23,673 of record JAFYXI010000073.1, read on the forward strand.
ACAGCACGATATATAATTGTACTGTCGGCACAAAAGGAGTGAAATAGTTGGAAATTAAAATATATACAGATATTCTTTTTTTAATTAATTTAATTTTTGACTTTTGTCTGTTGTCTGTAACATCTGCTCTTATACACATAAAACCCAACTTGATAAAACTAATTATCTCGTCAGCAACAGGTGCATTTTATTCCGTTATGGTATTTTTTACAAGCTCGCTTATTTTGTCAAATTATATGCTGCAAATCGCAGTCGCCGCCACGATGGTTTCAATTGCATTCGGTATTAAAAAAATAAAAACTTTTTTAAAATATCTTTGCATTTTTTATCTGACATCTCTCGCCGCCGGCGGAATGTGTTTTGCACTTTTTTCATCAAGCGGTCTTGGAAGTCGCTTTGGCGCAGTATATTCAAACGGAATTTTATACATAAACATTTCGGTACATAAACTTATTTTTGCCGCAGCAATTTTGCATATTGTTTTGCGCACAGCGGTATGTGCAGGCGAAAAATTTGCTCTGAAAGCCTCAAAAATCAAATCAGTTACACTTTCGGCATTCGGAAATAATCTGACCCTGCCCGGACTTTGCGACAGCGGCAATTTTTTGTCTGACTCCGAAACCGGTCTGGGCGTTTGCGTTGCTGAGTGGACTGCAGTTAAAAACTGCTTTCCTGATTATGATACAGTTTTCGAAGTTGCAGAGAATAAGCCCGAAATATTTAAAAAAATTACATGCAAAGGCATCGGCGGCACGCAAGAACTTTACGCATTTTATGCAGAACTCGGGTATTCATTTTCATCTGCAACATCAAAAAGACTTATCGCTATAACGCCTCAAAAGCTGACAAGCGACCAAAAATATTTTTTAATTTTACCAAATGACTTCGAGGGGGATAATATAAATGATGGCACATCTTTTAAAAGACATTTTATGCATAGCAAAAATCAAGTATCTGCAAATTAAAAATCAACTCGCCCTGCAAGACGAGCCGGACGAGATTTATTACATAAGCAGCGGAGAAGCTCTACCTCCGCCACTCACCGCAGACGAAGAACTGAATTTATTATCGAATCTTTCGTCAGACAGCTATACTATAAAAAAAACCTTGGTAGAACGTAATTTAAGGCTTGTAGTTTATGTTGCGCGAAAATTCGAAAATACGGGAATCTGCATAGAAGATTTAATTTCCATAGGCTCAATAGGTCTTATAAAAGCAATCAATTCTTTTGATCCCACAAAAAATATAAAGCTTGCCACATATGCATCCCGCTGTATCGAAAATGAAATTCTTATGTTTTTGCGCAAAAATCACAACATTAAGACGGAGGTATCTATCGACGAGCCTTTAAACACCGATTGGGACGGCAACGAACTGCTTTTATCCGATGTTTTAGGCACAGATTCCGATGAAGTATACAGAAAACTGGAAGACGATGTAGACAGACAGCTTTTGCGCAGTGCAATTAACAAATTGAGCAGCCGCGAACGCTCAATTATGGAGCTGAGATTCGGTTTAGGCAACAAATCAGAAAAAACGCAAAAAGAAGTAGCTGATATGCTGGGAATATCACAATCATACATTTCCCGGCTTGAAAAACGAATTATAGCAAGATTAAAAAAAGAGATTTCAAAGATGATGTAAATAAAATATCCGCCACTTCTTCCAAAGTGACGGATATTTCATTTAGAAAAATCATTTCTTATGTTTCTCACTCTGTAAAGCTCTCTTAAATATTTCGCATCTTCTTCAATCACACCGTTTTCAATATTCTTATCTTCGGTATATTGTTCATACTCCCGCAGTTCAGAAATTGCATGCTTCCACTCTTCTCTGCTGTGTTGCTTTCCATTTCGGCAACTGTTTGCAAAAGATAAAATATGCCACCTTTTATCCTGTGCCTTGGTTTGCTCAAAATCTCTTTGCAAATCAGAAAGCCGTTCACTTACCTCACCGTTTATCATTTTACCGACCCATTTTAAGATTTTCTCCCAAGGATTTATTTTAATCGGTGCAATTTCAATTAATGTAAGTGCACCGATTAAAACTATCTCAGGATGCATAGACATTCTTTCTAAAATCTCGAAAAAATTATCCATAAATATGCCCCTTATATATTTTCCTTATCCGTCAGACAATGCTTTTGATACTGAGTTCCGAAATAAAATGATATAACCACCGTAAATATGGTCAAAAACTGTTCCGATGAGATTTGCCCTTTTATAGCAAGAATAGTAAAAACAAAGGTAAGTAACAGAGTTACTATACTTTTTACATCTATGAGCTTAGCCAGTTGCTTTTTCATTTTTCCGCCTCCAAATCAAAAATTTCTCTCTCTTATAAACTGTAAGGTTTTACGTGCCAGCCAATATAATCGTCCGTTCGGATTTTGTCTCATTTCATTTTCAAACCCTTCTAAATCCTCTACAATTCCTCTGTATGCATATTCCCAGGCAATATCATGAATATCTGTAAGCTCTGCGATACCGCCGGCACGCTCACCGGTTATCCCCTCAAATATAGCTTTTGCAAAATCTTCCTGTCTTGTCTTCAAAAACCATGCATCATCTTCGTTGTCAATAAAAGCCAATTCGACTAACAAAGCAGGCGACATTGTATTTTTAAGAACCGCAAGCTCCGAACGTGCCTTTACACCTCTGTCAGCAGTCCCCAAATTATTAACTATCGCAGTCTGCACCCTTTGAGCAATTTCTGCCGCGTCGCTTCCCTTAGAATATACAAGGGTTTCTGTACCGCGTGCAGCTCCGTTAAACGCATTACAATGAATCGAAACAAACAAATCCGCTCTCCATGAGTTTGACATGCTTACACGCTCATTTAAGCTCGAAGCAATAGTTCCGTTACCAACATTGTCGGTCACATAGTTGCGGCTCATTCTTACCTCGTGACCTGCCGACTGCAAAAGTTCACGCAATTTATTTGCTACCTCAAAGGTAACAATTTCTTCCCTCAAGCCAAAACCGCCTGCGCCTGTATCGCTACCCGAATAGTTGTGTCCGGGGTCAAGAAATATCTTCATCAGCCGCCTCCGTTTCTTCTGCGCTTTCTTCAATCGCAGTAAAACTGTCAACCTCCGATAAGTCCTCAATGGTTAAAACCTCTTTTTCAAACCAGCCAAGAGCATATTTATTAACCTTATAAGCCGGTTCACTCTTTGCCATATCTTTTAAAGTTTTCATTACAAAATATCTTAAATTAAACATTATATCGTACCTCCTAAAGCTATAATTGCATTTGCCATTTCAGCAAAAGCTTTGTTAATATCTCTGTTGTATTCACAATCAATAAGCGCTCCGTTTGCGTCGGCATATAGTGTCATATTAGGATATATGCTTTTAACTCCGTTTACTGTACCGTCTGCATTTACCTCATATTCTACCGGAGCTATATAAGGCTCGTATTCTGTAGAAGTTTCACCTAACTCTACTTGTAAATCAGATATTGTAAGATAGTCACCAATTTCTTTACCATTGTATAAATATAAGCGCACCACTAATGGTTTACCCTTTTCTGTTTGCTCTGGAATAGTAATAGGAACGGCTATTTTTGCGCCCACATCATCTACTTTTAAATTTATTGTTCTTACAAGGGCAGTAGTTGGATTAGCTCCAAAAGGATTGCCTTGCATTATAACAATAGCTCCAAGTGTATTAGTATCAGAGCCACCTAAAGCATCAAGATTACAAGATACTGTTAAGGTTTTACCAATGTAGCTATCATAGTTCCCTAAATCCCATACCATAGAAGAAGCCGAAGCAGTACTATCTGCTATTCTTTCTATTGTAATTGTATTATCTTTAATAATAAAATTAGCAGTAGCAGTAGAAGCATTAGCATAGTTAGGTATATCTAAAAAGTTCTTACTAAATGCCTTTACTTTGACTGCGTTTATATCAATATAAGGTTTCCAATCGGTAGCAGAAGTGCCCACCATGACACAAGGATATAATGTTGTTGCTTCACCAGTAAAAGTCGTTAAAACGGCAATACCCACTTCTATATAAAACGCATTATCAGGAACGATACCTGTTGTTATTTTACTCGAAACTAACCAATTATACGTAATTGCTATACCATCTTTATCATATAAATGAACGTAAACTCTTGTTGAGTAATCAGTAGGAATAATAGCAACAGCCTTTCCTCTATATGGCTCTGCTCCGAAACGTTTTAAAGTAAATACCGAATTAGAAGTACATACGTCCCTAACAGTAACACTATAATCTTCGTTTACTGTAGCTTTAGTTCCATAATTAGAAGTTGAAGTTCCAGTAAAGTTATAAGGTACCGGTACAATGTTCTTACTTCTAACCCTAACCCCTAATGTATGCTCTACAGGCGATACATCATCAATACGTATAGCCTCACCGCTTGCCGTGCCTTTGAGGGCATTAGCAAATGTATTACGGCTTCTTTCTTCCATGTCAATTAAGGCAATATCGGCAGCTGTTTTGTTTCCTTCTACCACTTGGTCAAGGTCGGCAATCCATGTATTTGCTTGCTCAACAGCTCCATTAAGTTCGTCAACCCTTTTACCCACATTTTCAATATCGGTTATAGCTTGTCGTTCTTCATCCGCTGTAGGTCTTGCCATAAGGTCATCCCTTAAAATTCCTATGTCTGTTGCATTAGCATTAACACTTTCTTGCAGACTTTGAATGTCTGTTTCATTATTAGCGACGCGAGGTTCGACATTATCTAACCTCGTTTTATTGGAATATGCCAGAGCATATATTCTCTCTTTTTCTTCTCCAAGATAGTCAATAGCTTCCTGCACATTTTCACCATTAACCCAATCATCAGTGCATACTATATCCTTTGCTGTGTGCTTATTTGATTCCCCTGATATATGCTCATTAAAATTCGTTGCATTACCGTTAATCGCTTCAGCATTTGCCGCAATATCTTTACTTATTTCATTATGCTCCGAACGACACTCTAAATACTGCCCCTCAAGCTTTGACAAAACTGGTTCGTTATCTGCTGACGTTAAACCCACTTCACCAAAGCCCTCTCTAACGTTAGCCGATATAACTTTAGTTGTGGCATAAGAACCATCGGCCTTAACCAAAGCCACTTCAAATTCAAGTTCACCTTTTACTGAATATGCATTATCTGCTACAACATAATACGCTCCGTCTTCTGTCGTAATACCGCTGTCAATAATAACTGCACCGTCTGCACGCTTAGCTTTTACTGTCAAACCGTATAAAGAGGCATCTATTTTTTTACCGTTTGAATAAAATACAAAATCAAATCTATATCCGCTTTTATCGCCGATGGTAAAGACTATGTTTTTATAAACTTCTCTTTCGCCTTCTAAATCAATTTTAAACTTATAGTTTATCAAGACGACACCCCCTAACATAAAATTACTTTAATCGGAAAATTTAACAAGCCATCAAGTCTGCTTTCAACGGTCCAGCTATAGTTAAGTTTAAGCTTACTGCCATCTAAGGAAAACTTAACTGTTGCAGGCCATGAAAAGCCTCCGTTGTGTTCGCTTGCAACAACTAAATTTTCGTGGCTTGAGCCGCTTGTTTTATTTTGAATAAAATGAAAACCATAATAGCTGTCGTCTGCAAACGTATACATTCCCATACAGTCGCCGCTTCCATTCGATTTACGAGATAGCACGAACACTCTTGAATAATTATTTGTCTCCATATCAATAGTAAAGGTTCTTGTACCTGAATGTCCCGCTGTGTCTAAATTCACCTGAAGCATAATATCTTTTTCCATAGATACGTTTGCATTACTCTGATACCCCGGTACTCTGCCGCATGCATATTCGCGTTTATCCGTTATAGCTTTTATTTCACTTATTTCAGCCAACATAACAACATCGGCATTATATGCCGGCTTTTCCGTCGAACAAACAGGATAATTGTAATTCTTTTCTGCCAAATCCTGCTTTAAATATACATAGTTTATTACACCCGGAACATAGTCCATCGTGTGTGCCTCGGTTATACGAATCGTACTGCCATCTTCAAAAAAAGCCAATCCGGGTGCAATTGCTATTTTCCCATCTGATACATGACTTACTTTAAGCGTATTAATACTGTCGGGTACAACACCCCCGGTATAAACTCCGCTTATTATTTCATTAAGTTTTTTTGCATTATATGCTTCTCCGTCAGTAAACGGATCAGCCACTCCCGAACTCACCAATGAGCTTACAAGCTTGTTTAAATCCTCCGCTCCGTATTCAACATTATCTGCAAATCCATATTCGTATGACATTCTATCACTCCTCCATTATAGGCTGCTCGCCTACGTCATTTTCTTCGTACCATAAATGAACTCCAACAATTCTCATTAAAGCAGTTTTTTCAAAACCAGCTTTTTCTATTTTCATTTTTACCGTATCGCCAAGCTCATAATCCGTATGCCATGCAAAATCAACCGCTAACGCTTTGGCAGAGTTTTTAATTTTTTTCTTTTCCAGTTCTTTAACCGCCTCAGTTTCCGACCTGGCCGAAAGAATACTTTCCCACCTGTAAATACCATTTAACGCTTTTATTTCTTTTAAAGACCATATCGGTTCAAGAACAGTTCCGTCATCCGCCTTTTCCTGTTCTTTTAAATACCAACCGCCCGAACATAAATCAATGCAATCCGATAAAAACTCAAGCTCTGCTCCATTTCTGTTTCCTTCAGATATAACCGTTAAAATTTCTTTAGGATATATAATTTTAAACAACCATTTTTTCTGTTTGGTATCAAAAATAACTCTATGCCCCAAATTGCCCAGTTCAAGACAATCTATAACCGCATCAGACAGCAGTCGATAATCCTCCTGTATAATCTCAACTGTCTTTTGGCTTATATTTTCATCTGTTGTTTCAACCGTCAGTGCATCAGAAAAAATTTCCATAACCATTTGATTTGCAAGCTCTCCGCAGCCTCCTGTTTTTATTTCAAACGCAGGAACTACACGTTTTGATAAAATCCAGTTACAGGTTCTCCCAAAAACTGCAAAATCTTCAGACGATTGCCAACCGACAATAACAGCCGCCTTTTCCCCTTGAACAGCAACAATGTACTGCTTACCGGTTATAATCTTAACTATTTCAGAATCGTTTGAAAAATGTGCTTCAAACTGTCCTATATCATTAAAATAAATCTGCCAGTTAACACTTATAAAATCATTCTGTATGGCAAGCAGGTTAAATTCAAAATCATAAAATTTAATATCTTCCACTTTATCACTCCTTGCGCATTCTAACATACAGCCTCTAAATATCTGTTCACAAATCTGCATACAATGCTTAAATTTGTTTCAGCATCACTCGTTACATTTATATTATTTGCTCCCTCTTTTAGTATAAATTTATTAAGGCTGGAGTCATCCGATAAAGATGTAATAAGATTTTCACCTCTGTCATTGTAAATCCTGCGCTTTGCAATATCAATGGTAACAACATCACAAGGCTTAGGATACAACGTCATAACAAGCTTACAATCCGATGTTTCATTACAAATTGTCAGTATAATTTTTTTCTCTGCTGCGATTTCAGCGCCAAAATATATATTAAATATCGGTTCTGCCTCAACATCTCCGCGATTTATAACCACGCCGCCTGATATTCTGCCGGTAAATATTTTTGGAAATTTAAATGTATTCTTAATTTCTTTTGTTCTCTTAAACAGCGCAACAAAATCATTCCCTACATCTTCAAAATAAGGACAATCGCAACAAAACTGCATGGCAAATTTTTTAAATATGCCATAGGCATCGCCCTCTTCAAATCCGGTGCAATACGCCTCTATTCTTCTTGTCACACCATTAGAACGGATAACAAGCCACCCCGGTTTATCAAGTATTTTTATTGCCCTTGATATTTTATGCGCAGCCGATTTTTCTGTACCTAAAACATCTCCTGCAATTGTAATAATTCTTGCTTCACGTCGTTCACTTACGGTCTTTTGACCGGCTTCTGAAAAATAAGATACCGTCTGATATTTTTTGTCCGACATTCCAAGACCGGTTATTCTTGTTATACGCCACGCTTCATCGCCACCGCCGCTTAAGCAAAGCCTGCCTGTATCATTTTCAAAAATAATCTTGGTCATAAATTTCTCATCCTTTCCAATTCATTATGACTTCGGGCGCTGGCAAGCTGCTGCGCAACAGTTTCTCCGCTTCCGTTTAATATATATGTGGTTGAATTATTGTTATAATTTCCGGCACTTTGTATAACAGATGAATTTATGTCCTTAGGCTCAAATGATACCGAAAAAGATTGAACCATCTGTTTAATTTTTTCCATCTGCAGCTTAAGCTCTTCTAAAAAAGCAGAACCAAAATTTATAGCTGACTCTGTGCCGCTTAAGGTAAATTCTTCCGGAATGCTAAGACCTGCCTCCGTCAGTTTTTTTATCATATAGTCTTTTACATCATCAACTGCCGCTGTAAATTGTTCAGAATAAATATCTTTTGAAATACTCTCCGACAGATCCTGCTTCTTTGCCCACTTGTTTAAATAATCCGAAAACTGTTCGTCATTTAATTCACCCAGCAGTTCAGCAAATTTTGTTCCCTCTGTTACAGACATCTCGTTTATTGCAGATAAAAGACCTGCAAATGTTCCGTCTGAAAAATTGCCTTCACTCACTCGTTCTTTTAACGATTTTAGAGCATCAGAATATTTTGTCATCGCCTCAATCTGCGGCTCAAGGTCAGAAAGAATAGTGTACACTTCCTCACCTTTTCCATCACCAAGCCCCTTAAAAATCTGCTTTCTTGTAATGTTACCTAAATTGGCAAGCTTATCTTCCATTGCATTCTGAGATTTTAAGATGTCCGATATTCTTTCTGATGCATACTGTGCAATTTCATTATATGTTTTTTTAATATCCTGCTTTAACTGATTTAAAATTTTCTATTCCTGTTCAGCAGTTTGTTTCAGTTGTTCTAAGTATTCATTGTCGGCAAGCTTTTTAAGTCTTAACAATTCATTTTTTTCAACTATTTCCCGATTAGTTGCATTTTTTGCAGCAGCAAGCCTTTTAGAATATTCAAGCCTTTTGGTTTCTTCCGCTATTTTGGCATACTCAGCTTCCAGTCTTTCAGATTCTTCTAAATAAAACCGTTCAGATTCAAGCATACTATCATAAAAATCTTCTCCTGCTTTCTTGGCATATTCGCCGAGTCCCGATAAATTCTGTATGCTGTTATCAATTGAATCATCAATTAAATCTACACTTTTTTGCAAATCCTCTCCCAAAGACTCTATTTCTTCCCGTACTGCTTTAATTTCTTTTTGCGAATCGTTTGCCATATTACGCCCCCTTATTCCATCATCTGCGAAATCATTTCCGCCAGCTCGCTGTCCCCATCACCCAAACGCCGGCTCGGCAGACGATAAATTCTCTTTAAATTTCTATAATGCTCCTTTTGATTTTTATCAGAAATTACCGATAAATCCATTGCTCTCCACTGCATAACAGAAAAAAGCTTGGTATCCTGACCGACAGAACGAAATAACGCTAAAAATTTCCACCAATGCAACTCTTCTTCAGTCAGATCTATTCTGTATTGCTGCATAAAAGCCGCATAAATGAGTTCAGCATCAAATTCAAAATCAAACACCCTGAAAAATGTTCCTTGTTGTATTTTATTTTCAGCATATACCTCGCTGCCGCCACAATAAAAATTAATGAGCAATTTAAATGCAACATTGGCATCAGGCGGCAGATTGTCCTTGTAACATAGTTTAAAAAGTTCAATTATCTTTTCAAACCATGGCAATTCAGAATACAAAATATTTTCCGTATTTATCCATACACGAAAATCAGTATTTATCATATAACGTTCACCTTCATACACTACATAATCAGGCATTTCTTTTTTTAAATAAATCATACCGCCCACCGCCAATCTTAATTACTGTTATTCTGCAAAGATTAAAGTCTTCCAGTTATCGTTACTGGTTGCACTGCCAATAACCTTATCACCCGATGCTTTAAAGCTGCCGGAATAGGTATATGCCTCCACCGAGCCGCCCTCGCTGTCAGGAATAACTGCAAACTCACGCTTAACCGCTCTGTACGAACCATTGTTCTCGCTTGTAAAATCAACAACAACTATCGAGCGTATTGCCTCAGTACCTATACACTCTCCGTCAGCAAGCGCCGCCAAATCACTATGTACTTTATTTCCGTCAAACTGATCAAATTCATAAGAAAATACAGGACTGTAACCTACAACATCATTTCTCTCATGTTCTTCGTCAATATACTGACGTTTATATTCTTTCGGATTTGCCTTTTTCGAAAATTCGGTAAATCCGCTCATTCTGTAATAAGTAACGGTATCATTTTCAACAACACCGTAAAAAGCAAGCTTTTGACATCTTCTAACTAATTTTTCATTTAACAAATTTATATACCTCCTTCAAAATAAACCACCGTGCACTCAATGCTGTATTTAGCACAATCATCAGCCATATCTTTTAAAACACCCGAGCTTGATACCCTGATCGATTGCGTCACTTTATCCTTGCCTATATCAGGCAATTCTCCCATGTCATTCTTAGCCGCAATCCACTCCGAAAATTTTTCATGAAATTCTGCCGCTTTTAAATGCTTGTCAACACTCATTCCAACATACTCACGCGAGGTTATTGCAAAAACAAATTTTTTAAGCATGCCTCCGTCCGAATACCGCTTAATAACTTCATCGGTGCTGATTCGTTCAACAGAATATTCCACAGGCTCTGCACCTAAAAAATCAACATTAATCTTTCCCTCGCAAATCAAAGGGCATCCTGCAATAAATTCTCTTATTCCGTTTATAATACTCACGTTTTACCTCCCGCTCATACTAACGGCACACAATTTTAAAATGCCGTACTGCTTTGTGACCTCTGCAATTATCTGCAAAACCGCAAACCATCAGACTGCTCTCCGGTGGAACATCAGATAAACAATTACCCAAAACAACTCTGTCACCAACAGAAACTGTCGGCATCTCCTTAACAGGAATCCTTATAACCGTTTTACGTTCTCTCCAAGGACCGTTTCTGCTGTGGCGTTTTTCTACCGATACTTTGCCCACAACAGAGCATTTCGGATAATAGCTGCGATAGAATATCTCTTTTTTCGAATCTTTGTCAATCCCGGTACGATAAACGGTAACACCGCTGCGTGCAATCATATACCTATCCCCCTGTAAATCAGAAACGACGGCAGAATTTTTACAGCAGCACGGTACATCTCTGTTTCATCCGGCGATTCATAAATAACCTGATATCCGTCATTTGATTCTGAGTGAACACCTTGTCTGTTTTCGTGTTCAAAATATATTTCAGTTAAAGCACACTCTGCAAGCTTCACCTCATCAGGAATAGCCTCAGCACCCTTTAGCGCTCCATTAGTAAGCCAATCAATATAACACTTAGCCTTAACAGCAGCGGAGGCAAAATCCTCCGCTGTCTCAATCACGTTGCCGCAAAACTCAGTCTGATAAAAATTAAAATCTGAATAAGGCATTATATCGCCTCCCGTTAAGCCTTGGTGCTTAAATAAATACCGTTCTTTTTGTTTTCAAACACACGGTTAAGACCGTAAATACGGTATCCGAATTTATATGCATCGGCATCAGGATTTGCTTCCGGCATAATAACCTTCGGAGCCTGATGCTTTGTAATCTGCATTACCGCCGGTTTATGAATAATCATAAAGTTAATATCCGTTGCATCATCTGCTTTTACATAACCGCCTGCGGTTTCATCCGCTAAATCCGTCACCTTACCGCTTTTCAAGTCTACAGATGTACAAAATCTGCTCTGCGGAACAGCAATAATACCTGCAAAACGTTTTAAAACTTCTTTAGAAACGGTAGTATCAACACCGTCAATTAAATCAAGCAAAGTCGGAGTAATAAACAAGTATCTGTCCTCCTCACCAACCTCGCTGTTATCCATCTGTGATTTTGCTTTACGAAGAGCGCCAAGCACTTCTTCTCCGTCTGCATATTCAACAGGATCAGCCTTTAAAATACCGTCTTCTGATGCATACTGTGCAAAACGAACCGCATCAAGCTCCGGAACAACCTTTGTACGAATAAACTCGCCGGAAAGCTTCCCAAAAGCCACACCGGCTGTTTCCTCATTGTCCATCGCATCAACCGAAAACATTCTGCCTCTTTCATAGTTAAACTGTACGGTTTCATTAGTAAGCTTAACATCGCCGTCTGCATAACCGCTGTTTCTGTCGTAATTGCCTAAACCGGACATTTCCATTTTAGGTATAATCAGCTCATTTGCATTTGCACCCTGCTGAACAAGCAAAGAATCACTTTCTAATACAGCAGTTTTTGCCGTCTGCTGATAAACCTCGTCTAAAAGTCCCACATAATTTTTGAATAACTGAATTGAATTTGCCATTTAAAATCTCCTTTTCTTTTTTAAATTCCCATTGCTTCACGAACGGCACTTGTCCCATCCGATTCTTTTATATCACCCATCGCCGCCGAAAACTGCGGAAGATCGCTGTCAGAATGGAACAAATATCCGTACTGCTCTTTTACCTGACTTATTTGCCCGTCAAGACCGATAACAGAATCCCCTTCTACGCTAACCTCTTCCCAGTTAATAAGCGCATCTAAAACCTCTGTGTTTTTTACGCCGTTTTGTAAGTAAAGTTTTTCTTTTTCATCACAAAGTATAGATTTTTCGGTCATCTTTTTAGCAGCAAGCTCTGCCTGTCCTGCTTTTTCTTTCCATGAGTTTAATTCATTTTTTAACCCCTCATAATCCATACTGCGATAGTTTTCAAGCTCCTGCTTTGTATCAGCAAGTTCGTTTAACACACGCTCAAGCTCCAGTCGTTCCTGCTGATTAACGCTTTTTGTGCGTTCAATGTCTCTGCCGTTTATGGCCAATATACTGTCAGCTTGCTCACGGGTTAAACCTAAATTTAAAAGTTCTTCTGTTTTCATCAGATATTCCTCCCATTTTCCGCGCATAACCTACGCATTTTTATTATTTGTTGTATGCGGCATAAAAAGACTACGCTTTTTAGGTGGTCGCATCACCTATCCTCTGCATATTAGGCTTGCAGAACAGCCAATTTATATAATCAGGCAACACCTGCATCTGTTTTAAACACCCTGCCCGAAACAGCCTTTTTAGCCACTTCTTCGCTTTCGCCAAAATACCACATTCTAAATTCCCACGGATGCATAATTCCATTTTGTACAAGCTGTTGCTTTTCAGCAAATTCGGCATTTCTGTCGGTTATGCTGCTGTCATCAAATTCAAAAGAAACACTGCTCTTTCCGCTTGGCGCAAGCTTATATAGGCTGCATAATACATCCATTGCATAAACAAGCTCCTCTAAGGCTTTAGCAACAGACTTCTGCACATCACAGATCATCGAAAAGCTTCTCTGTTTAGAGGCTCTTACCTCCTCTGCCGTCTTATCAACATTATCAATATCCGATAACGTACCGTAAGCAAGGCCGCAGTTAAACTCTATCTTGCGCAATATGCTGTTTAATCCACGCAGAATGTTTTCTTCACGTAAATTCGGAGTCCAGTCAGAAAATAAATCATCGCCGTTTTGTTCTAAAGCAAGCAAGCGGTAAAGTCTTTTATCAGGAATTATTGCTCGGCCGTTTTTATCTACACGAAACGCCATATCTGAAACATACAAAGCTCTTTCACCGCTTTCAAACTCCCATAACAATCTCGAATACTGTCTGTCAGCCTCGCAAATCAAATCGCAGGCACGCGCATAAACCGAAACACCAAGCGGCGAACCCGGGTCTACCGCATTTGCATAAGGAACTTTAAAATACCCTATTAAAAGGCGGTCAACGTTTTTAATAGAAACATTTGGAGATATTTCTTTCCATTCCGCCACCTGACTGAGCGGTATTTCCTTTCCCAATACACCTTTTGTACGACTAAAATACGCATGGTTGACTATTTTATAAATTTTGTTTTCAATAATGTGTTCTTCAAGTCTGGTATAAATTGCACCGTCTTTTTTTATCTGACCCACGAAAATTGCTCCGGTAATTCTTCCTGAGCTGTCAAATGCTGTCGGAAAAAACTTATCCGCCTGAATAAAATCTACTAAAATTTTATTACCGTCTACATATGGCTTCATTACCATTCCACCTTTGGCACAGCCATATTCAACAAACCTTCTTAAATTTTCCAAAACAGGCTGATACGCTTTGTTCAAAAATTCAGCCCGCGCGCTGCCCGAAACCTCCGACCTCATTTCAACAGTTGCTAAACGCGCCACCTCAGCTGCAATAGCAGCCGGCAAGTTAAGACTTTTAACCTTGTCATTACACCACGGCGATTCATTGTCATACATTAAAGACCACAAAGACAGTGCCTCTTTCATTTTTTCAGACACCTCACCGCCTGCCCTTACTTTTTTCTCAACCTCGCTTGTTCTAACCAATTTAGTCATCCCCCTTATCAAATCCTTAAGCTTTGTCAAAATTCCACCGCCTTTATAAATTTTAATTACCTGAACTGTCTTCTTAAAATGGTATTACAAAAATATCTTACATCATCCATAGCATGGTCGTTAACCTTTAAAACCGCATCAGACTGCGCATCCTCATCCCACACATAAGACCTGAATTCTCTTAAGCAACCCTTGCAGCTCTCATGAAACAAAAGCCTCTCTTGCGCAAGAAGCGAGAATACCAGTCTTATACCATCTAAAACCTTGTTGTCTGCTTTTTTTACCGCAAATCTGCCTTTTCTTTTAATGCAGGCTATAAAGCTTGCCGCCGATGGATCTATAATAACCTGCCTTATTGGTAAATTCCCTGCCAATATCTCTAACTGCTGATAATACTCCTCATCTGTCATTTGCCGTTGCTCCTGCCTGCCGTCATAATAAAATTCTCTCAGTCTTGTTGCCTGCATTTTTTCTCTGTCAATTTGCCAAAGACCCATCGAGCATGGATTAAGCGTTCCATAATCAACCGAAATATAAAAATCGCCTTTTTCTTCAATCTTGCCCTTTATAACGTGTTTTTCTTCGCTGAAATTCGGATAAACCAAACCTTCTGCATTAATCCATTCACCGCAGATAAATCTTTCATAAAAAATGCCGGTGTATTCTTTTTTTAAATTTTCAACAAAATCAACGGATAAAAAACAATTATCATCAATCAAAAACTTTTCGCAATAAATATCAAGCTCATCTTTCCTGTCAATGTACTTTTTCTTAAGCCAATGCTCAGGCGAATCAGGATTTGTAGTACCTATAAGCTTTGCTCCATCTGCAGACATTCTTGAAAGCAGCATTGAAAAAAACTCCTGAGGAAAAAGTGTAATTTCGTCACAGTACACACCTGAAAGTGTCATTCCGCGAATCTTTTCTTCTGCTCTGGCATCGCTTGCCCCCTCAAG
Source organism: Clostridia bacterium (assembly GCA_017546245.1). Taxonomy (GTDB): domain Bacteria; phylum Bacillota; class Clostridia; order UBA1381; family UBA9506; genus RGIG1666. The sequence goes on from JAFYXI010000073.1 coordinate 39,089, forward strand.
ATAAATTTTCCTGCCCATTAGCACCGCCTCTTTTTTCGATAAGCTGTAAGAAAAATACTTTTCGCCCGCAATCTTAGATAAAATATCCAGGCAATTTCGCTTTAATGAATCCAACGTTTTAGCACACATAAGATAATTAGCATTTTTAGGCATCTGCGTTATCCACAGCGCCCATAAAATTAAGCTAATCCACGTTTTGCCCGAACGAACCGAGCCTTGCAAAATATTAATTCGTTTAAGACCGTCTTTTAACATCAGGCATAATATTTCCCATTGTTTTTCACTAAACAGAGCCTTTCATTCCGGTTCTTGCGCCACAGCCTTGTCGATAGCTTTATTACTCCTTTTGCTTTTTGTTGATTTTTTGTCTGATTTTTTAACAAAATCATCATCTTTCTTTTTTGCAAGCGATTTTTTAATAGCACAAACCATCTCTTCCAGCTCATTTCTACCGCCCTCATCTTCACCCAGCATAGCCTTAACTTCTTTAAAAGCAGATACATCACCCTTTTCAATAGCCTTATCCAACACCGACCGCGCTAAAAGCATAGCCTGATTTACCTCGTTACCCTTATATCCGTTTGCGGCAAACCTTTCCTGTTCTTCTTCATTTGCCGGCATATTTAAAAGCTCGGTCATATATTCTGCCAAAGAACCTGCTGTGTTGGTTTTATTTTTTCTTTTGCCCGTACCTATCACCTCCTGTTACCATCCCACAAATAAAACACATTACGTGTGATTTGCTTTTAAAAATAAAAGCATTTAGCGCCACACACAGAAAATAACAGAACATTTGTTCTGTATGATGTGTATTATACCACACGATATGTGTTTTGTCAAGTGTTTTTTATAAAAAATTTTTAAATAACAAAAAAGAGTCGTGAAATTTTATCACGACTCTAATTCAGTTAAAGCGACCGTAGCAACATATATTTCCTTTGCTCCTGCTTCGAGCAGAATTTTAGCTATCTCGTCAACAGTCGCACCTGTGGTATATATATCATCAATCAAAAGAATAACCTTTCCTTTTACTTTCTCCGGATTTATAACCTTAAATACTCCACGTAGATTTTTCTGTCTATTTGCATACGACAGCTTGCTCTGAGCAGGCACATCTTTAATTTTTTTAATACACCTTTTCAGTAATTTAACACCCAGTTCTTCAGCAACAACCTTAGCTAATAAAACTGCTTGCTCATAGCCTCTTTCTTCCAGCCTTTTTTCAGATAACGGCACACCAATTACCGCATCAAACTTTGGCAAAAGGTCAAACTTTGCCAATCTCATCAAAATCAATCCTGCAAGACCTCTGTGTAAATCAGGTCTTTTATAAAACTTATATTTAATAATAGCCTCACGCAACTCTTTTTTATAAACTGCGGCAGCAAAGTTAGCCGTAAAATAATGCTGATGCACAAGACACGCATCACATAAAACCGCTCCCTCAGATATGGGATGCGAACATTTTTTACAAGTCCTCTCATCAGATAAAAAAGTCAGTTTTTCATAGCATTCTGAGCAAACAGACTTTTTACCCTTCACTACACGATCGCACAAAACGCACCTTGACGGAAAGAAAAGATTTAAAAAACTCTCAATCTTTTTCGACATAATTTTCTATTAAATCCTCTAAAGCAATGTAATATCCTTTTTCGCCAAGACCGCAAATCTGTCGCTTGCATACAGGCTCAATAACCGAAATTCTTCTGAATTCCTCTCTTTTGTGAATATCCGATAAATGCACCTCCATAACTGGCAGCATAACAGAAGCGATTGCATCACGAATTGCATAGCTGTAATGGGTATAAGCACCGGCATTTAAAATTATTCCGTCAACACGTTTAAAACCGCTTTGAATTGCATCTATTATAGCGCCCTCAGAGTTTGACTGAAAGCACTCAAGCTCAAATCCAAGTTCTTTTGCTTTTAGCGTTAGTCCTTTTTCAATATCTGCCAAAGTAACCGTGCCGTAAATTTCAGGCTGACGAATCCCAAGCATATTAAGATTAGGACCGTTAATAAGCATAATTTTATTATACATTACTTTCCCACCTCACCTATCAATAACAGCTTTTAAATATTTCTTCAATTTTCTCAAAATCAAGCTCAATATAAGTATTTATAACTCTCGAGCGATTAAAAGTACAAAGCTCAGCAAGACGGCTGATTGAATTTTCTTCAATATCAAACTCTCGAAGTTTAAGAGGCATACCTAAAAAGTCAAAGAACTCTGACATCTTATCAATTCCCTCTACCGCTGCTTTTTCATCATCAGCTTCTGTTACATCCCATACCTGACGTGCAAAGCGAGCAAATCTTTTCGGATTATATTTATAAACATACTTAGCCCACGCAGGAAATAACACAGCCAGACCGGCACCATGAGCAATATGGTCGAACTCACCGCTTAAAGCGTGCTCAAGCTGATGAACAGGAAGCATATTATCTCTTCCGCAGCCTGTCAAATCATTGTGAGAAAGGCTTGATGCCCACATCACAGTAGCACGAGCCTCATAATCACACGGATTATCCTTTAAAACTTTACCTGCATCCACGACCGATTTTAAAATACTTTCTGCAATTCTGTCGGTCAGCATAGTATCTTCACAGTTTGTAAAATAACGCTCCATAGTATGAGCCATAATATCCACAATTCCGCAGGCAGTCTGATACGGACTTACAGTATAAGTAAGCTCAGGATTGCAAACAGCAAACTTGCAACGGTTAAAATCGCTGTTAAAGCCACGCTTCATATTTTCTTCCATATTTGTAATAACTGCCGAGCTGCTCATTTCGCTGCCTGCCGCTGCAAGAGTTAAAATGCAGCCGACAGGCAGGCTTTTTTCAGGTACTGCTTTTCTTGTCGGAAAATCCCAAACATCGCAATCGTCAGCCGCACCTGCCGCAGTATATTTTGACGAATCAATCGCACTTCCGCCGCCAACAGCAAGAATCATTTCAACTTTATTTTCTTTTGCAACCTTAATCGCTTCACGCACAAATGACAGCTTCGGATTCGGCTCAACGCCGCCCATTTCGATAACTTTAATACCGCTATCAGAAAGAGATTTCATAACCTCATCATAAAGACCGTTCTTTTTTATACTTTCCTTGCCGTACTGCATCATAATTACCTTGTATCCAAGACCTTTTATAATAGCACCGACCTCTTTGTGATTATCTTTTCCGAAATAAACCTTAGTCGGAGCATAAAATGTAAAATCTCGCATTTTTATTATCCTTTCTGTTACATATTATTATTTTTTATATATCACACTACATAAAGCAAAATACAAAAGAAATGACAAAGACTTGCCAGATTCACAAAAATATGAAAAACTGAATGTATGTATTTTTTTGTTTTGCCAACACCGTATAGAATTGCACCGACAGTATAAAGAATACCACCTGCAATTAAAAATGCAGCACCGCCAAAGCCAATAGCCGCATATGTAAGCTTCCAGAAGCCTACAATACACCAACCCATTCCTAAATAGCAAATCATCGATAAAGTTTTGTATTTGTTAAGGTCAATAGCAGTAAAAGTTGCCGCAAGAGCTGTCATACCCCATATAATTCCAAAAAGCACCCAACCTGCAGCAGTATTCTGCCCTCTTACCGCACAGAGCGCAATAGGAGTATACGTTCCTGCAATCATAAGATAAATAGTACAATGGTCAATAATTCTCAAAACCATTTTCGCGCCCGATGGTCTTACACCGTGATACACACTTGACATAGTAAAAAGAATAATTACCGAGGCACCGTAAATTGCAGACGCTACCACACCCATAACATTTTTATGAACAGCCGCCATAATAACGCACAATACTAAATAAGCAACACCCCACGCACCGCCTACAATGTGAGATACCATATTAAATATTTCTTCACCTTTAGTGTATAAAGGTAAAAATTTCTCTTTTAATTTAGACATACCGTTTCTCCTTTTTTATTATTTTAATCACGTTAACGTTATAAAAACTATATATTCCAGATGCCACGATTTTTTAGCAATAGTTCATATCAATTTAGAAGAAATTATACGTCTTGTCCATTGATACTTTGTTTTGTCTGCAAACTTTTAAATATTCCTTAATTTTATTTTATACAAAACTCAAAGTGAATCTCTTTTTCTGACAACCTATACTCTTCTAAAAGTTTAGGTCCGCAAGAGTTTGATCCCACCCCTGAATTTTTGTAGTCTATACGAATATTTGTAGAATCATCTTTAACAAGTTCATTCTGATGAGTAGCATTCATCAGCATTTTTGCTGTGTAATGAGAAACATTGATATCCATTGTGTGTATAGCTTCAAACTCAAGACCGTTTTTAATTTTAAGATACTTTGTATTTGTGTGATTGCCATGTTCCTGAGGCATAATGTAGTTTACATATTCACTATCGGCATCACTTTGATAACGGTCTATCATGGATGCATGATTCATATCGATATAGTTTTCGTAAGGTCCCATACCGAAGTATTCAAACGACGATTTTTCATAAGGAACTTTTATTTCAAATCCAAGACGCGGCAACCACTCACATTTGTCTTTGATTTTACCATCAAGTTCAATTTTTATTGTACCATCCGACATCACACTATATTTTGCCATATATCTGAAATATGGTGTTCTTGAAACTCCCGCAAGGCTTCCTTTTACTGTAACTTCTGTTCCGCACAAAGTACATTCATATATTTTATCAAATTGTCTGTCGAGGTTTTCCCCCTGCCATGTATTGTACCAATACCACGCCTGCTTAACATTTCTTTCGTTGTCAATCGGTGCACGCATCGATGTTATACTGATTGGGGCTTTTAGTTGTTCTTCCCCATCTTTGACTATACTTACAAACGTTCCAAGTTCTTTAGAAAAAGTATACTTAAATCCTTCTCCGTAAAAAGCAATAAAGTTATCTGATTCCATCACCTTTGCAGGATTAAATTCTTTATTTACCTTTTCAATTTTAGCAGGAAGCTCCAACTGTTTTTGTGCCACACAATAGCCTGTTTTATCATAAAGATAGCAATTAACATAGGCTCCTAGTCTGCACTTTTCAGGTATAGAAATTTTTATTCTTTGCGCCTTCTTCGGCTCGACATTTAGAATCTGTTCTTTTTCTTCTACAAGGTCTCCGTCGACTTTTATTTCGTACCTGAATTTGTATTCTGACAGATTTGTAAAATCATATCTGTTAAGAATCTCTATTTCATCATTGTAAAGAGTGCAATCCATATACTGATATGCCGCCTTGACCTCTAACGAACCGGCTTTTAAGCCTCTGTCATAGAACACCATTCCATCTGAACAGAAGTTTGCATCGTTTGTAAGCTCGCCTTCAAAATCGCCACCATATTTAGGCACACCATCTACAACAACTGTATGGTCTGCCCACTCCCAAACACAGCCACCAATCAGCTTTTTATGTTTATATATCAAATCCCAATAGTCACATACATCACCCGGACCGTTACCCATTGCATGAGAATATTCGCACAAAAAATACGGGTACTTAAAATCGGGATTTTCAGCCTTTTGTTTTATTCCGTCAATACTCTCATACATTTTGGAGTAAACATCCACCCTATCAGCATAATGTGTGGTGTCAGCGCCGTAAAAATCCGACATTTCCGCTGTTCTGCTTGCATCCTCACAATGTACAAGCCGTTTTTTATCGTTCTCTCTTATGTAATCGATCATAGCAACATGATTGTCGCCATGGCCACTTTCATTTCCGGTTGACCAGGAAAAAATTGAACAGTGATTCTTGTCTCTTTTATACGCTCTTTCCATACGTTCAACAAAAGCATGCTTCCAAAGAGGATTTTCACAAAGCCATTCAGGATTGTTTAAAAAGTCATAGCCACATCCCCCTGCTTCTCTATATACACCTCCGTGAGTTTCTATATCAGTCTCAAGTATAACATAAAAACCAAGTTCATCACACATGTTAAGAAATTTCGGTGCAGGAGGATAATGAGATGTTCTTACAGTGTTGATGTTAAGCTTTTTCATAAGAGTTAAATCTTTCATAAGTTCTTCATCCGTCATGCACCAACCATTATACGGATGGGTGTCGTGATGATTTACTCCCTTGAGCTTTACCTCTACTCCGTTTACCAAAAATTCATAATCCTTACCTATTTCATAGGTTACTAAACCAACTTTCTGCGAAATAACTTCCCCTTTATATTCAAATAACAGTTCGTAAAGATACGGCTTTTCAGCATTCCATTTTATTGGATTTTCAACCGTAAAACTTGCACTATTTTTAGCAAATTCTTTTTTGAGAACATTCTTTTCATTGTCATAAAGAGTTATATCTGCTTCGCCTTCGAAAGAAATATTTATAACATTGTCATCCGTTGTAATACTGATATCTTTTATGTGTCCCAAAGGTCTTGACAGAAGATATACGTCCCTGAATATTCCATTAAATCTAAAGAAATCCTGATCTTCTAAGTAGGAACCACTACACCACTTGCGTACCTTTACAACAACAGTATTTTCTCCATTTTCAACATAATCTGTTATATCAAATTCTGCCTGAAGATGACTTCCCTGAGAATATCCTACATACTTATCATTAATATACAATTCAAGACAACTAGAAACTCCCTCAAACACAATATATGTTTTCTTTGTTGTGTCGGAAATATTAAATGTTCTTCTGTAAACACCCATTGGATTTTGGGAAGGAACAAATGGAGGATCGTATGGAAACGGATATTCAACATTTGCATAGTTCGGATTTTCATAACCTCTAACCTGCCAGCATGACGGAACATCTATCCTTCCCCATTCTTTTTTAAGATAGCCTTCCTCAAAATCGGCATCATAGAATTTGAAGTCCCATATTCCATTAAGCATACTGCAACTATTTTCCGGAATATAGTATGCTCGTTGTGTTTCTCTGTTTTCACTGATGTTTTTTAAGTTTTCGTATTTTTTCATTTTTTCTTTTCTTCTTCCCTTCATCAATATTCGACATTACTCGTGTCAAGTCAGGTGAACAGTGAATGATAAGAACCAAACCGTCCCGTTGTCTTTTATTCTGCCTGAATTTCAATCCAACGCACCTTGCAGAGCTTTTCTTTGCCCGAAGTGATTTTAAAACTGTTAAATCCGGATGTCACTGAACTTAAATCTGCTTCAAACTGCATCACACAAGCCGCCGTTTCAGAAACGTGCTCAATAAATTCAAATCCTGTGCTGTTCTCATCAAAATTTAAACCCTTTTGAGCTTTTATGTTTTCAATCCGTTTCGTTTTTGTTTCGTTAACATCAACAAACACATCAGCATCCTCATCGGTTCCAACTATTATATGATAATATTTTTGTGGCTTTGAACCTGTGTTCAACACAAATTCAAAAAACTGCTGATTAGCAATTTCAATGGGGTAAGGATTGTTTTCATCATATGTATTCACATAGGTTCTCATTCCTGATTCAGCATCTTCAAAGGAATTTGCACTGTTAATTTTCTTTTTCAATACTCTTTCTGAAACTTTATTTCCTTTTTCATCAATATAACAGGTGAAAAGTCCCATGTTGTTATCGCGGTGACATTCGTCATCGGTATTAAAATGATTAAAAAGATAAATCCCGTCAGCTCCTCTGCTGTAAGCACCGCTTGCAAATCCTTTAAGCTGTTCGAGTGAAATCCACATATATTTTTTGTGATAGGGTGATTCGTCACAGCTCACCGCCCAATCAGTTCCACAAAGCAGAGTGTATGGGTTTTTCATTACATTTCTGGAATTGATGATCTCTCGCCATTCCTCTACAGGTATGTTATAATATGTAGGTATATACCAATTCTCAACCGTTAATAAGTCAATATATCCGTCGGCAATCCACTGTGCCGCATCAATACCGAACCCCATATTCTTTTTAACGGTAGGATAGACTCTCGCCGCCATCTGTATATTGGGATTAGCTCCTTTTGTGATTTCTCTCAGTTCACCAACGAAGCTATTTATATTTTTAATGTTTTCCGGTGTTGACTCTGCCATTATCGGACAGCTTCTCAGAAAATCAAGTTCAATTCCGTTAATAACATAATGTTCGCACAATTCTTTTATATATGCCTTATAATAGCTCTGCACTTCTTTTTTCGTGAAATCCAGATATGTTCTTGAACCGTTAACGCCTAAGCTGTCGGCTTTATCATAACCCATAGTCGAGTTGAAGCTACGATCATTAGGAAAATGGTGATCATTCATACGCACCGAAAACCAAACCTCGACCCCATAGTTTCTGCACTCTTCTAATGCCATTTGTATAATGTCTATGTTTCGTCTTAGCATTTCCCGGTAGCCTTTATTTAACGGAGAAACTTCACTCGTGGCAACCTCTGTTTTCTTTACATTCCCTGCTTCATCTCTTTCAACATTATAGAGCACGGTATCCACAACGTCACTGTGTACTACTGAACGCTTGTAGCATACGTTAAAAAATATCCTTCCGCAAACAGTGTCTTGCAAAAACTCCGAAATATATCTTTTTATTCTTTTGCGATACACAGAAACGTCAGAATCAACTGTTCTTATAATTTCCTCTTCCAGTCCGTCACTGGCAATATTTACTACTACATTTTTATTCCGCACTGCTATATCACTCATTCCTTTTCAATTTTTCCACCTTTTTCTAAATCATTAATCATCATTCGACACAATTCTTACTCGTTTCAAGTCAGGTGATTGATAATCTACTTCCGTTCCATATTGAATCAGGTGTCGGTGTAAAAAAGAAACTAAACGGATAATATGTTCCGTTTCCATTAGGCAAATACATACAAGCCAATGCATGAAGAACAGTTGATTTTCCTGCACCGTTTACTCCCATAATAGCTGTCAAATTCTTCTCAATAGGTATGTCCAGGTTTTTAGCCCTTTAAGCTTTTCTATATGTATATTAAGCAATTTTTGCTTAGGAAAAACAATGTCTTTTCGAATATCGTTTTCTTTATCTTTTCTTGACCTTTTCTTGAGGTCTTTGCCGGATTCATTTTCTGCAAAGACTTCAAGTTTCGGTTTTAAATCCGAAGTGTTAATTTCATGAAGATACTTAAGCACACTTTCGGCTAACGCCCTTACAATAAAAACATTAGGTGCTGATGCTATTCTTCTGTACATTTTAAATCTGTTACTACATTCATTAAAGTTGTAATAACCATAACCCTTCAGCCTAGCATATTCATTATGGGTAACTCGTCTTAAACCATAATCATCAGCATAATAAGTTCCTCCAAACATATTATAACCTACGGTTTCAGACTTCACAAATTTTCGTTTCTTAACTGTATAATATTTGTGTTTTTCCGGTTCTTCCCCAAAATCAAGCGCAGGATTGTGTTTTCTGTACCATTCATCAATTTCATAATAATTTTCTGTATACACGTCTTTGTAATATGAAAAATATACAGGCTGCGGAAATTCAAAAGTATCAAAAGGTATACCTGAGGCTATACCTATTATGTACAGTTGATTACCGTTTACCGGAAATCCGGAATAATCAGTCTCTCTAAACACAGAGTATGTTACATAATATCTTCTCTGTAAAGCCATACTCAACAAAAACATTGATTCATCGTTATTTCTTACAAACTGTAATGGAGCACGAACTAAAAACATTTTTGGCATCCTGTTTAATATAATATTAGAAATATGTTCATTTCTTCTGTTAAGTTCAGCAGAAGTTCTTATATTGACTGTAGAAGTCAAATCAGCAGTAATAATATCAGCATAAGGTAATCCTGTGCCGTCTAAATCAGTATATTCTCCTCTAATAAATTATTATTTCTAACTAAACTTTTATATATATCAGCGTTTTGAGAATCACCTTCTATTGCACAGACAACATCAAACTCTGCCTGTTCAAACGCCAAAGAAAATCCACCTATACCACCAGTCAAATCAAGTACTTTATATCTGTCAATGCTCATAAGATGCCGCCTCACCAACAAAATTTGTATAATTACGTCGAATAATTACAAATTTATTTTAGAATCAGTGTACATTTTAGATGACACTATTTTATAGTTTCAAACCTAAATTCTTCTATCTTTTGATTTATCAAGCATTATGCTTTCTGCCATATCTTAACTTCCCATAATTCTTTTTAGCTAAATTTTGAACTAAAGTTCAAAGCTAAATTATTCCGCTTCGCTTCATAGCTAAATTGTTTCTTACGAAACAGCTAAATTAAATTCGCCTTTTAGCTGACCGCAAGGTCAATTTAGCTACGAAGTAATTTAGCGTGCTTTAGCACATTTAGCTCGCCGTCAGGCGAATTTAGCTGAATAGATTTAACTTTGTTAAATCTATTCTAGAATCAGCGAACATTTTAGATGCCGCTGATTTTAAATGAATAATCAATTGAGAAAACTGATGCAACTGGTTTCAGGAAAATTATATCATTATCAATAGTAAAAGGCAATCTTTTTTTGCATTTCAAAAAAAGATTGCCTTCTAATTTAGTATAAACAACATTAAATTGCCTTACCAGCACAACCACAAACTTTAATTATCCTTGTAACATAGTTCTTTACTTCTTCGCGTGCCTTTGTAATATATTTTTTAGGGTCATATACCTCATTGTCTTCTTGCAACAATGACGTCACTCCCTTTGTGAATGCAACCCTCAAGTCTGTGGCATAGTTTACTTTACAAATACCATTCTCTATACACTGCATAACTATTTCATCCGGCACACCAGATGTCCCATGTAATACGAGCGGAACATCAACAAGCTGATGAATTTCTTTTAGCCTGTCAATATCTATTTTCGGTTTTGATTTATATACACCATGTGCCGTACCAATAGCTACCGCCAATGCGTCTATTTTTGTTTCACTAACAAAAAATGCAGCTTCTTCAGGACGAGTATAAATATTTTCTGCGGCAAGACTATCTTCTTTTCCACCAATGCTCCCTAACTCTGCTTCTACGGAAACTTTCAAAGGACTGCATAAATCAACAACCTTTTTTGTGAGCTTTACATTTTCGTCCAAACTATATTTTGAACCATCAATCATAACTGATGTATATCCTGCCCTAAATGCCTTTGTTACAATTTCAAAAGAATCTCCATGATCCAGATGTATAGCAATCGGTATCTCTGTTTGACTTGCCAATACGCTTACGTTTGCGAAGAACAATTCCGGATTTGCATATTTCAATGTCGACGGTGTTGTTTGTAAAATAACCGGTGCTTTTAATTCTTCGGCTGCTCCAATGACCGCCTGTATCATTTCCATATTTTCTACATTAAACGTGCCAACAGCGTATTTCTCTTCCTGCGCCTTTTGCAACATGTTTTTAATTGATACTAAACTCATATTTCTTCCTCATTTCTTTATATAATTTTTCGCACCGTGATTTTTTCCTGATACTCTGCAACTCTTAAAAAATCGCCTAATCCATTGCTTTCGGCAACATTTGCACCTGTTGCTGAAGCAAGAGTCAAGGCAGTTTCTACATTTTTTTGTTCCGGTAACCACTGACTTAAAAACGCCCCCAAATAGGCATCACCGGCACAGGCAGAGCTTTTTAGTTTGACTGGATATGCTTCACAAAAATACACATCGTTCCCATTGTAAAAGTACGATCCCTTTTCGCCAAGTGTTATAAGAACATTGCATGCTCCCATTTCGTATAGCTGTCTAAGAACACGAATTACGTCTTTTTCACAGACAATGTCATAACCAAAAATCTCTTTTATTTCTTCATCATTTGGTTTAATAAGAAGCGGCTTATAGTTTAACAATTCTTTTAATTTAGGCGAGCTGATATCCAAAATAACCTTGGTCTTTTTTAATTTGCACAGGTTCAACATCTGTTCATAATAAGTTTCTTCGATTCCATTTGCAAGGCTACCGCTAATAACAAGGACATCCATATCCTCTAATTCATTTATTACGTCAAGAAGTTCCTTCTGCTTAACAACATCAACCAAAGGACCATTGTTTACCAACTTATACTCGCTACCGTTTACTTCCACAAAAACATTTATGCGGGTGATTCCATCGATTTCTACCCCGCAAATTTTATATCCATTTTCTTTGCAAACATCAAGAATATATTCACCGGAAAACCCACCAAAAATACCTATAATACCGGATTCAACACCAAAATACCGTAGTGCAACGCTGACATTAAGACCTTTTCCATTAGCGGAATATGCTGCATTTTTTGTTCTGTTTACTTTTCCAAGCACTAAATCCTCTGCCGTAACATTCATATCAATTGCCGGATTAATTGTAAGTGTATATATCATCTATCACACCTCCTAAAAAAGTATAACAAAAAACGGAATGAAAATCTTTTCAAAAAATGAAAATTCCATTCCGTTTTTATTATTTCTGTGCATAATATTCTGTTATCATTCTTGATATCACATAAAGCGGTAATCTGGACTTCACCTCATATTGTGTAATCCGAGAATACGGCTCACTATATCCGATCAGCGGAGTGTCTGACAATGCAATAAGTTCCGAACTGGGATTGCAACAACAACAAAGAATTTTCGCCCCTCCAATTTTCACATTCCTGGCTGCTTCAATCAGTTCAGGAGTTTGCCCGTTCAATGAAAAAATTACAATCAGAGAATCCTCCTTTAATTGCTTTGATTTTTGTCTGATAATGTTTGGATCTTTTATAAACATAGAATCCTTGTTCATAAGTTGCAATTTGAACGAAAACTCCTCTGCAACATATTCGCTTAAACCTCGTCCAAATACATAAACTTTTTTTGCCGCATCAATACGCTCTATTGCCTGTAAAATCCTTCTGACAGATATTGACTCAATAATATTCTGAGTCTCATTAAATGATTGATACATAATCTCATTTGCTAAATTCAAACTATTATCATTTGCTTTATCTAAACATTTACAACGCAATTCATTAAATCCATGAAGGTTAGCTTTTCTAATTGCGCGCGACACTGTTGCCGGAGAAGTATATGTTTCAAAAGCAATATCCACTATAGACAGTTCCGACAATCGTTCTTCGTTTTCATTAATAAATCGTATAACTCCAAGCTCCGTTTTTGTAAGGCACTCAACTATTTTCTTATTTAATTCAATCAACATACTTTCACGCAGCTTTCAATTTATAATAATTCTTATACTTTGAGTTTACTTAATAATTTCATTCTATCACATACTACAAAAAATGACAATATTAAACCGTATTTTTATACTTAAATATATTTTACGTTATCATGTGAGATGCTATAGATGAGTTGAAGAGAATTTGATTGTTAGAGTATTTCCCTGATTTTGTGTAACTCCAAAATAATAATATAATTTAAGTGATTTTCGAGGTATGAAATCCATATTGCTGGATTTCATACCTTAACTCATATATAGTTATCTTCTTCAGCTTACCCTTAACAGACTGTCTTTCTTTGGAAAATAACACAATTCCAAGAATCAGTACGCACATAGTAATTACGGTTAAATCAGACGGAATAAAGAGAAAGGGTGATAAAATAGTAAGCCCTGCCGTTACATACGCTTTTGCATTGTATTCGATAGGGGTAAGACGGATTCCGGCTCTTTGTAAATCTTTTTCCAATTTTCTTTTTTGATAGTTTTCCATTCGGATAAACTTTGAGATAAGTTTAGTAAGTGGATATGTTACTGTACTATAAATCTTTTCACCTTCGCCTTGCTTGTGTTTGAATGTTGACATTACCTTTTCGCTTCTTTTTGTAGGAAAGGTTATAAAGTTACCAACTAATGTATATGTTCCAAACACCATCAGCAGGGCAACCAATAAATAATACAAATTGCATCACCTTTGAAAAAGAAAAAGAGCAACTAAGTCGTAAAGCCTAATTGCTCTAATCTACTATTTAACTTTCTCATTTATAGGGCCGAGATACACCCAATAACAGTTGCTTATATACATCTAAACAACTGTATATATTTTATATTATCTTCTTCGGAATATCTTTCACCGAATTTAAAGAACTGATTAGGTTCGGAAGAATAGAAATTCAGCAGTTTTTCTCTGTCCTCACATTCGAGATATACAAGACCTCCGCCTATATCGTGCTGTACTGCAGTCAAAACCTCAAAAGTAAAATCCATCAAAGCATCACCGCTTATGTTTTCTTCTGTTGAATATGTATCGTTTTTACCAAATTGTGCAATCAAAAATGCTGAAACATTAAAACTGTCGGTACCTTCATCTAGTTTTGAATGTCGCTGAATCCTTTTACGCATAGTACTTGACAAATTCACATTTGTTAATTCAATAGCCTTGTGAGTTAAAGTAAAAATTGCTCTTACTGTTTCTGTTGTATCGACAACAAGATATGTAATAGACATCTTTTTCTTTGCAAAATCCACCGCACTATTCTTAACAAAATTCTCAATTTCAGGATTTTTTTGACACGAAAATTCAGAGAGGATGGATTTTACCCCATCCTCTCCTACAGACTCAATCATATCTAAAATATTTATAACTTGAAAATCGCTCATTTGTTACCCAGCCTTTTTGCAAATAAAGCTCTTATCGCTTCTTTATCCCTAAGAGGCGCACTAACTTTTGTTGTAGGCACTCTTTTGGGAGCTTCACTTGCTTTTTCCAAAGCCGATATAAACATTTCAGCACTCTCTCTGTCTGTTATTTTTACATTCGTAAAAATACTTGAAGTAGCCATATAAGCCCGCCTCCTTAATTAGTATTCGTATAAAAAATAATTATTATACTTCGTATATATTATAACACGAAAGTCATGAAAAGTCAATGATTTACACTATTTTTCAAAAAATCTGCATTTTGATACATTTTCTATTATATATTATATTCCAAATCAACAGATTATGTCAATATCAATCTTGTTTTACAGTACCAAAACAGACTTGTTGACCTTTATTACACACGCTGTTGCAATAAAGATTACACCAAAGGTTACTCCCAGAAGCCTTTACTTGCAGATTCCTTCAAAAGCTCTTCAGGGAAAGATACGCTGTTGTGAGCGTCCATCATGTCACTGTAAATACCGCAGAAAGAATAAATTATGTGTGTCTTAAATACAGTTTTCTTATCATAGCGCTTTTTCTCAAAACTAAGCGTGCCGCAGCTTTGTGCCATATTTATCAGTGAATAGAATGCACTCATCACACCAAAGGCAGACGCACCGACAATTTTTATAAAATCGCTTTCAATAACGATTTTATGATCTTTCTCGTTTTTCATGGTACGTTTTATATCAACAGTGATTTTCTTATCAGATTTTTCTAAAAATTTAACACCGAATTTTTCAAATGCAAATTCACGAAAATCCTCAGCATACATTTTTGCACCCTCATCATCGCACAAAAGCTCGATTGACTACTCGTCAGTAAGACAAACCTCGTTTTTCTTCTTAACAGAAAGCGTTTTATACGGAAGATTGAAAAAGTCTAACTCCTGTGTTTTTTCCGATGTTTCTTCATACTGCATGACAGTTTCTTTCATAAGAGTCCGATTTTTCAGTCTTTGCTTTTTCATCTGCTGTAAATTTTCTGTATGAAACCTTTTTGCACGCAGGCTTTTCATAGCCCAGCTTAACTCCTAAAAAGTCATCCTCTTACAATATGATGACAGATATATAATTGTAGAGAAAAACAAAGCAACTGCACTAGCTTTACAAATTGTCGAAGATAAGGAAATTGCTTTTCAATTGTTGGAATACAACCATTACGGATTAAAAGGAAATCTGTCAAAAAAGAGAAGTATTCTTGTTTCTTTAGGAGCGTATATAGAACCAATATTGAGAAATAAATCGTTATTAAATGCTGGATATAAAGAATTAGAATCCAACGTGGGATTTTTATTAAATAAATTTCATATACGGCATAATAATAAAGAAGGTAAAACAGCACAGGAATATATAGTTAATATCACTGATGAACAATTGGAAAATTGGTATGATAAAACATACGATATGATAATTCAAGTTATTATAACTAATGAAAATATATCTGCAGAAAAAGAAATTGAGCAATTGAAAAAAGATTACACTTGGAAATAGAAATGGCAAGTGGTTGCTAAAAATAAATATTTCTTTTTGATGAACGTCGTCATTTCGTCGACAAATAAACAACTCGAGTCGAGGATTTCATTGATTTCCATATGCTTTAGTGCTTAGTCTCGAGATTCTCCAAAACCACGTGCCGAGGGTTCAAATCCTACTGCCCCTGCCACATATAAACGGCTTAAACACAGTGTTTAAGCCGTTTATGTTTATATTTACATTTTCTTCCAATTTCAACCTATTATGCTCAACATGAGCAACAATTTCGCATCTGGTCGCATCCGTTTCTAACGATTCCGTCTGCTACATCATCATTTTAGCATCACTTGATTTCGTCAATCCTATCAATTTCACCTTTAAAGAACAATTCTGCGAGAATATTTTTTAATTCTCGCAGCTGTTTTTACCCAAGGGAGGGTGCGGACAGAATCCTAGACTAAATTAAAATCCTAAACTCTGTCTATACTCCAAAGGACTCATTCCATTAAGAGATGTTTTAATGCGTTTTTGATTGTGCCAATGAATGTAATTATCTAATAGCGTGATATAAATGGCCCTCACGAAGATGCGTGATAATACCGTTGCTTTTTTTATAAAGCGGAAGTGAGTACATAAGCACATGAAGATAGATGGGACCGCCGACAGGTCAATTAAAATTTTATCATCTGCCAATGCCTGACTTCTGGCGCACACATTTTTGCGCCAACCTTTCTTGTGCTTGTGTAGGTATCGCAGTCGCAAAACAGTGCAAGAACCCCTCTGCAACTGCTGTGCCGTAGCTTTATTCCTTTAATATACATTAAACGTTCCTCTCTATTTTTTGAGCATTTCAAGTTCCTTATCAATAATCATAAGGCAGCGCGGAATGTGATAAGCTCCTTTAAAAATTGAGCCTTTTAGGGTTTTGCTTACCGAGCCGTCCTTATTGAGATATCCATACCATTTTCAGCCGGAACAGCAGTATATTATCAACAAATATTTTAATGTCTATTTTTTAATAGTCACTAAATATCTTTGCCATTTCACTAAGAGCCATTAATATTATACCAGTTCCGTGATCATCGTTGTCAATAACAGCCAAATTCATATAGTAATTTTCATCCATGGAATTGCCCGAGCCACGACAAACATCATATATATTACCTTTTTTATCAATTTTATTTTTTAATAATCCGAAAAATGCCCTTTTTATATTTTCTTCATATTCTTTGCCTAACCAACCATTTTTTACTCCTCTGCATAATCCCAGTAAAAACATACCTGTACACGAAGTTTCTTGATATGAGTCAGGTCGCGTAATGACTTGATGCCACAAACCCTCGTTATCTTGTTTTTTCACTATTCCATCGGCAAAGTCTTTAAATAGATTTAAAAGTTCTTCTCTGCCAACAATATCCTTTGGTATGTTTTCTAAAATATCAGAAATCGCAACAAATACCCAACCGTTTCCTCTACCCCATGTAATGCGATTAGGAATGTTATTATCTAAAAGGAAAATATGTGAAAATAGTCTTTCATCTTCTAACCATAATCTCTTTTTAAAACCCATAATTTGGCGCACCGCTTCTTCAAAATAATACCGGTCCTTTTTAATAAGACCAAGTCTCACAAGAAACGGACAGCTCATAAACGTATCATCTGCCCACATATCTTTAGGTCGGCAATATGTACCATCAGAAAAACGAGGTATGTTATCCTTTGCAGCTGTAGCCAAAACCTCTATGCAGTATAATGCTTCCGGACTTGAAGTAAGCTTATAAAGTTCGCACAAATTCATACCCATTGTTCCTATGGCATCTAAATCACTCAAATCCATTCCACGCTGGATAAAGGTCGGCTGACCAAAATTCTCACGTTCATAGAGCATATAGTTATAAAACTCCGCCATATTTTGCATACCATCCGAAAAATATTTTATGTATTCCGAATTATTCAAAACCTTTGCGGCTTGTAACAGTCCAAATTGACCAACCATTAATGCGTAAAACCATTGGGCATAAAAACAAGTGTCCATATATGGTCTTATATAATCGTTTTCAGAGCTTAGCTTCCAAAAAGTCTTATTCCAACCCTCTGTAACATATGCATTCGTAAATTGCATTTTTAATTCAGGAGCATAAGGTATATCAATGCAATTTTCTTGCCCGAAAGTGCCGAGCGTAAGCCATTTATCGCCTGTATATCTGCTAGATTCAAGAAAAGGTATACCTATTTTAGCATCATCAGAAAAAGAAAAACCCCACATATCTTCTTTTAAGGATTTCACTAAAACCTTATCGCCCTGTTTTAGCTCAATTTCATCAGATAAAGCTACTTCACCATTTACTAAAACCTTGCTTTTAGAAAAAGCTTTAAGTTTTAAGTTCGTATCATTTAGGGCCTCGGTATAAGCATAGGCACAAGTGCCATCTGCCGCACCAAAAATCTTACTAAAATTGATTTCATTCTTTTCTTTCCCTATGGCTGGATAGACATAATTTCCGTCAAACGGCTGTTCATCTACATAAAGGTCAGAAATTCCCACTCCGTCTTCCCCGCTGAAACATTCTATAGGTGAGGTTATCCTGACATGCAAAATATAGTCGAGTGCCCAAAACCAAAATGCAGGAACCGATGGCATGAATTCAAATTTAAACTCATCATCTTCATCGCATCTTACCATGAATAAAACAGGATTTCTGCCTTTCCGAAAATGTATTGGGCATTTTGAACGTTTTTTATCAGTAGGATTTTTTTCATAGTCAAAGATTTCCTTGCCTTCGTAAAACACCTTAACATTACCGATCATACAAATACTTGCATCATAATCTGCAACTGAATCAAAAATTGTGCCTACATAAACAACATTACCCTTTTTAGCATTCGGGTAAAGTTTTTTTAAGTTAACCACATGTGGCTCTAAAAGTCCACGATCATAAGAAACATCGCACTTCCTATATGGGCGATACACGATATCTCCTCGCGGACGAGTTTTTATCATATTGTCACCTATTATTTTTATCGCCTCTTTAACATCTGATGTAACAGAAGCAAGTGAATCATTAAAATTCATAAGTATTTACTCCTTTTTAAGATTAGGGTAAACCGAATTTATCGGTTTACCCTACACAAATTAATACTTCTTTATCATAGCTCGGAATTCAAGTACATTAAAGTTAACATTCGACGGGGGATTACCAGAGTTACCATTAGCTACTAGCTTAACATAACGCGCCTGTTCTCTTTGTTCAAAGGTATAAAGTTCAAGTTCCTCAGTATTTCCGCTAGATTCACCATTTAAGTAAACCGGTTTCCAGTTTTCACCATCATCTGAAAGATATACATCAAAGAAATACTGTCTTACCGAACCCTTGTAGAAGCAGGTTGCAAATCCGTCTATATTCGTTATTTCGCCAAGGTCAAATATAGCATATTCCCCCTTTGCCATAGCAGTCCATCTAGTTTCAAAATCATTATCAAGCATATTATCCTTATGATTTACCTCTTCAGGTGTCGAGCTTACCTTTACACCATAAATCGGCGTAGTTTCATATTCGCCCATACTTACACCCGATGCCTTATAATAGCTTATTGTTCCTCTTTGATATGCAATCCTATTCGGATCCCATACCTTAATTTTTGTTTTGTCGTTAATGTCTTTAGCATATTCAATTTCAACTATAGCATTTGGGTCTTCAGTTACTATTTCAAACACTGGCATTTCTGTTTCATCATATACTGGACACACAACAGGAGCTTCTTCTCCTCTGTATAAAACCTTAAAGTTTGTATTAACATTATCTCCAAGTGTTGATCTTTCAGGAAGCTTCCATTCAGAGAATGTAACGTCTGCTATCGGTTTTGTGGCAGCACCTGTTGGGCTTATTTTTACAATAACCTTGTTATCGCCTTCAGCACCGTCAAACCAAAGTCTAAGTTGCTTAAATTCCGCATTTTGTTTTTGTTTAGCAAACTTATCTGCAGGAATTGTTTCTGCTAGGGGCTTAGGATTCCCATTATCTTCCCACCTAGCATTTTTACCTGAACAAATGAATTCTAGTTTTATTGATCCATCCGTCTGTGTAATATATGCAACATTACCTTCAATTTCAATATCCCCCTGTGTCATCATCGACCACATGCATTGTTTAGATGAGTCTAAGATAAATTCGTTTCGCATTGTTACCGAACTCATATTATCATCTATATAATATCCAAGGGTCATTTTGTCAGCATCTTCATATACAGAATCCATATTCGCATAAACAAAACCACCATAAGCATTTGACTGTGCATCAATTATCGGCGCATTTTCACCAAGTACTGTTTCAACCCCACTCGTATATTTAGTAGGATCAATAACCAACATATTATGAGCTTCGCCTCTTTTTCTGAATATCTCGTATCCCTGATATCCAAGCTCATTCTGAAGGTTATAGTTATCCATTCCCAGATCATATGCCCATCTTTTACCCTTGTAATCAAGAACAAAAGTACCACAGTCCCAATGCTGATGGTAACCGGTTGTTGTACCGAAATGTGCTGAAAAATAGAAGTTCGCCTCACTATCGGCATACGAATCACGAATTGAGAATAACTCCATACCATCTACCCGTTGAGTTTTTGGCAAATCTGCAAGAGCTGTCTGATCTATTTTACCTGCCTCAAAATCCCAATACATTAAATCGTAGAACGAACCTAATGTATTACCGCTGTTGATATCATGCCATCTCATATAAGAAGCATATGGTCTGTTATATCTTTTAGCAAAATAGAAATACGATTCATATGAAAGGGCTGGTGTTTTTTCACTGTCACCCATATTGTTAGTTCCCTCTGTACCGGTACTGGCAACCATAAAGTCTACAACACCATCCATTCCCTGTCCATCCATAATATTATAAGACTGACCAAAGTTATTTTCCATATTTAACGCCCAGGGAACTATCGATTGCAAAGTAAAATTCAAGTAGTTAGGTCCTTCTGTCCACGCACCACCCGGAGGGAACATCTGCATAGTATATTCTATACTCCGAAGCGAATCTGAAATATACTGAAATGCTGTATCTGTATCATGTTCTAAGGTCGCAATTGATGCAAGCGTAATGCCTGCATTAACAATTGCATTATAGTTGTTCATAAGTTTAAACGAACGCCATTCGGAAGCACCATCAGAAGCAGAACTTAGTCTTCCGTATAATCCACTTGCTAACATATCAAGACAAACTTCACGCACCGCTTTTAGTGCAAATGCCCTTTGCTCAGGAGTGAACGCATTGTAAAACCAGTCGTAGCCTACTGCAAGACCAGCTGCTGATTCTCCTGCATCTATAACGTGCGCTGTGTTAAAATCAGGGAAGGTTGACGCTATTTCAAATTGCTTTGCCGCCGCATCAACGTACTTTTTATCACCTGTCATTTGATAGGCAACTCCCCAAGCTAAAAAACGAGAAGTTATATCGCGGCCTGCCATATGTCTCATCGAATCTAACCAGTCCGTGTAATCAATCAGCGGTTCTTCTAAATATTTATCTGCCGTTTTAATATATTCGTTCACAGTTTTAGTGAACAAAGGATCGACATTTGCTTCATACTTTTC
>JAFYXI010000010.1 GCA_017546245.1 Clostridia bacterium
GCTATTTCGTGCCTGCTTATATATCTTGCAATCGGCAAAAAGTTCGAACCGCTTTTGCTTCTTCCGATTGCATTCGGTATGCTTTTAGCAAACCTCCCCGGTGCAGGAATTATGCACAATAACTTTTTCGTAAGTGACGATCCGAACTTCCATATGGATTTCGGTCAGATTTTAAGTCAGGGTGGTTTGTTTGACCTGTTGTACTTAGGCGTTAAGCTGGGTATCTATCCCCCGCTTATTTTCCTCGGAATCGGTACTATGACCGATTTCTCGCCGCTTATTGCAAATCCTAAAAGTCTTCTTTTATGCGCAGCGGCTCAGCTCGGAGTTTTTGCCGCATTCTTCGGCGCACTCTTTTTGGGCTTTAATGTTTACGAAGCAATGTCAATCGGTATCATCGGTGGTGCCGATGGTCCGACAGCAATCTTAGTTACAAAAACTTTAGCTGCGCATCTTTTGCCGGCAATCGCAATCGCAGCATATTCATATATGGCGCTTATTCCTATCATTCAGCCGCCTATTATGAAGCTTTTAACAACAAAAAAAGAACGTCAGATTGTTATGACTCAGCTCCGTCCGGTAAGCCGCATCGAACGTTTAATCTTCCCGGTTGTTGTTACAATCGTTGTTGCTTTATTTGTACCGGATGCAGTTCCGCTCGTTGGATGCCTTATGCTTGGTAACATAATCCGCGAAAGTGGTGTTACCGACCGTCTGTCAAAAACAGCACAAAACGAACTTATGAATATTATAACTATTTTCTTAGGTGTAACCGTTGGTGCAACAGCAAGCGCAGATTATTTCTTAAAACCGCAGACTCTTTACATCATTGTTTTAGGTCTTGTTGCTTTCTGCTTAAGTACAGCAGGCGGCACACTTTTAGGAAAAATAATGTGCTGGGCAACCAAGGGTAAAATTAATCCGCTTATCGGTAGCGCAGGTGTTTCTGCCGTTCCTATGGCAGCTCGTGTCGCTCAGACAGTTGGACAGCAGGAAAATCCGTCAAACTATCTGCTTATGCACGCAATGGGCCCTAACGTTGCCGGTGTTATCGGCTCTGCCGTTGCAGCAGGTGTGTTCTTAGCACTTGCAAAATTCTTTTAAAGGAGGTTTATAAACAATGGCTAATCAGACTAAAAAAGTTGGAATTACCGAAACAGTTCTCCGTGATGCTCATCAGTCACTTATCGCAACCCGTATGACGACTGAATCGATGCTTCCGGTTGTTGAAAAATTAGACCAGGTTGGTTATCATTCATTAGAGGCTTGGGGCGGTGCAACATTCGATGCCTGCCTGCGCTTTTTAAATGAAGACCCGTGGGAGCGTCTCAGAAAAATTAAAGACAAAGCTAAAAACACTCCCCTCCAGATGCTTTTCCGCGGTCAGAATATTTTAGGTTACCGTCACTATGCTGATGATATAGTTGAATATTTTGTACAGAAATCTGTTGCAAACGGTATTAACATTATCAGAATTTTCGACGCATTAAACGATGTAAGAAATCTTCAGACCGCAATCAACGCAACAAAAAAAGAGGGCGGACATGTTCAGGCTGCTATTTCTTATACAATCAGCCCTATTCACAATATCGAATACTTTGTAAAACTCGCAAAGGAATACGAAAACTGCGGTGCAGATTCTATCTGCATTAAAGATATGGCAGGTCTTTTAGTTCCTTACGAAGCAGAAAGACTTGTTAAAGAGCTTAAAAAAGAGGTTAAAGTGCCGATTCAGCTCCACACCCACTACACAAGCGGTGTCGCTTCGATGACATATCTTAAAGCTATCGAAGCAGGTGTTGACGTTGTTGACTGTGCTCTCTCTCCGCTTGCTTTGGGAACAAGCCAGCCTGCAACCGAAACCATCGTTAAAACCTTAGAGGGTTCTGAGTTCGATACAGGAATCAATCTCGATGCTCTTACTGACCTTGCTGACTACTTTAAGCCGTTAAGAGAAGAATATCTGTCAAGCGGACTTTTAAACACCAAGGTTTTAGGTATCGACATTAACACATTAAAATATCAGGTTCCGGGCGGTATGCTTTCAAACCTGGTATCACAGCTCAAACAGCAGAACGCTGAAGATAAGTTTGACGACGTGCTTAAAGAAATACCGAAAGTTCGTGAGGACTTAGGTTGGATTCCGCTCGTTACTCCTACAAGTCAGATTGTTGGTACTCAGGCTGTGTTAAACGTGTTGATGGGCGAACGCTATAAGATGATTACCAAAGAAACAAAAGGTATTGTTCGTGGTGAATACGGTAAAACTCCGGTTGAAATTAAAGAGGATATCGTTAAGAAGATTATCGGTGACGAAGAGCGCATTACCTGCCGTCCTGCCGATAACTTAAAGCCTGAATTTGAAGAAATGAAAGGCAAAATGACCGAATATTTAGAGCAGGATGAAGACGTGCTTTCATATGCTCTGTTCGACCAGGTTGCTGTTAAATTCTTCGAACAGCGTCGTGCTGAAAAGTACAAAATCGACAAAGACCTTGTTAATATGGACGAGATGACTCATCCGGTATGATTAAATAACAAATAATACAAAAATCACTCGTAATTTTTTGCGAGTGGTTTTTTATTGCAATTAATCCTATGATGTGTTAAAATAAATTAACAACTTTTAAGGAGCGCTATTTATGAAAAAAAGATTATTTGCACTTATTATTACCGCAATTATGTTATCTTGCAGCTTGTGTATACCGGTATCAGCTGAGCTGCCGGGAAGTTTCTGGACAATTAACGACAATTTTATGGCAGCTGTTGAGTACAAAGATGCTGACACAGCTAAAAGTCTTTGCGAACAGATTGTAAGCATTTTAGAATCAGATGCTGCTGTCGGCTCACGCTACGATATACCGACAATGGCAGCTACTAAGCTATTACAGACTGCCGAACTGTTAGAGCAATGCGGCAGATTTGCCGAATCTGCAGATGTGTTTAAAAAATATATCCCCTACGCTACTCAATGCGGATGGGCAGATGGTGTTAAAATTGCAGAAAACAAAATTCTTCAATACACTACTCAGCTTAAAATGTATCAGCAAACCACTACTCCGCAAATTTATTACGGTGCTAAGCACGAGCCGAAAAGCGGTATATATTATGGCGTGACCTCTGACAGCGACCTTGCCGATTCAATCTCGACCACCTCTTCGGTTCTGCTTTATATCGAATACGGCGCAACCGATTTTACCTGGCCTAAAATAATTTTAGACAGAGCACGCGAGCGCGGTCAGATGGTAACAATCGCCTTAAACTGTCCACGTCAGGGAGCAGATATTTCACACATAGTTAACGACACAAGCTATGTAAGTCAGCTTTTAGGCGTATTAAAAGACTATCAGGACTTAAAAATAATTCTTCGTTTCGGCGCAGAAATGAACATCTGGGATAACAGAGCCGAGCCGACACAGTTTATTGAAGCGTTTCGCAAAATTACCAATCTGGTGCGTTCTTCGTGTTCTAATATTGCTATGATGTGGAGTCCTAACAGTATATCTTCCTGGGATATTGATATGAACGACTACTATCCCGGAGATGAATATGTTGACTGGGTTGGTTGCTCATTATATTCACAAAAATATTTTCTCGGCAGAAACGACTGGTCAACTGCCGAAAAGTTTAACGAAATAGTGTTCCAGACAGGCGACAGCGCCGACCCCGTACTTGCTCTTACCGAGATTATAACAAAATACGGCTCTAAAAAACCTATTGCTCTGAGCGAATCCGGCGTAACACACTACACCCGCTCACTCGGCGAAGATTGCACACAATGGGGATTAGACCAGTTAGAAAAAATGTACAGATATATACCTATGGTATATCCGCAGGTAAAGCTCATTCATTATTTTGACCGTTCGCTCGATTTCGAGGTTGTCGATGTTGCGCTGTGCACAAACGACACTTTAAAAAATCGTTATTTAAGTCTTATAAAGCTACCGCACTTTATTCAACGAGGCAAGGATAAGGCGCTAACCTATCACGAACTTTCGTCTTTAATGCAGGCAGAAGATTCTCCGGTTTATATTTACACTCACAAATTTGGAGAAATGCATCCAAACGCAGCAGTTCTTATGGACGGAAAAGAAGTTAGTTACCTATCCGGCGAAATAGGAAAATATAATCTTTATTTATCACAGTTTGCTGCAGGCAAGTATTCTATGCAAACCGTATGTGGCGGAGAATGGTCAGAAAATCAGGTTGAACTTCAAAAAACTCTTAAATTATATCTAAACGGAGAGCTTATCGGAAGTGATGTTCCGCCCACTATTATAAACGACAGTACGATGGTTCCTATCCGTGTTATAAGTCAGGCACTTGGAGCAAATGTCGTGTGGAACGGAGCAAACCGCAGCATAACAATTCAATCAGGTAATGTTACACTCACAATGGTTATAGACAATCCTACTATGTACATCGGGGCAAAAGAGGTACATTTGCCGTCCGCTCCCGTTATCCGCTATGACCGCACACTAGTACCTCTGCGCGCCATTAGCGAAGCATTCGGAATCGAGCCAAAATGGAACGGAGAAAGCAGAACTGTTACTTTAGAAAAATAATTATATAAACCTCTGTACAAAACCATAATTTGCATGTATAATATAATTAAAATATTTTTAGTTTATTAGAAAGGGGCAAGGATTATGAAGGAAAACACAATAATCACTATCGGAAGACAGTTTGGCAGCGGAGGACGCGAAATAGGCCGTAAAATCGCAGAGCTTTTAAAAATCCCTTTTTATGATAAAGAATTGATTGTAGCCGCAGCAAAAAAGAGCGGATTAAGCGAAACCGTGTTCGAAAGCGCTGACGAGCAAGCTGCAAACAGTCTTTTATATTCTTTGGTAATGGGCGCATATGCATCCACAAAAGCAATAGCAGGAATGCCTCCTATATCAATGAACGAAACCCTTTTTCAGATACAGTCAGACGTAATATGCGAAATGGCAGAAAAAGGCTCGTGTGTTATCGTAGGCCGTTGTGCCGACTATATTCTGCGCGAACGAAACTGCTTAAATCTATTCATTCATGCCCCTATGGATAAAAGAGTCGAACGCATTATGGCGATATGCGAAGCAGATAAAGAAAGTGCCGAAGATGTTATCGCAAAAACCGACAAAAAACGCGCTAATTTTTACAATTATTATTCAGGTCAAAGATGGGGCGAGGCTAAGAACTATCACCTTTCGATTGACAGCTCGGTTTTAGGAACTGACGGCTCTGCTAAAATGGTATGTGCATTTTTGGATAATTTATAATTTACAATAAAAAACAACTTCGCAAGTTGCTTGCGAAGTTGTTTTTTTATTATATAATATTAATCAAACATCTGGCTCAACGATACATCGCCATAAATTCTCTTAATTGCCTCTGCGAAAATAGGAGCAACAGATAAAACTTTAATTTTATCAATCTGCTTATCTTTCGGCAGCGGAATTGTATCAAGAACAACAAGCTCAGAAATCGGGCAGTTTTCAATTCTTTCGATTGCAGGACCTGAAAGAACCCCATGTGTACAGCAAGCATAAACATTTTTAGCACCACGCTCTTTAAGCGCAGCAGCACCGTTTGTGATTGTTCCTGCTGTATCAATCATATCGTCAACTAAGATAACATCTTTGTCTTTAATATCACCGATAATGTTCATAACCTCTGCAACGTTTGGCTTCGGACGACGTTTGTCGATAATAGCAATAGGTGCATCAAGTCTTGAAGCAAAGGTACGCGCACGGGTAACACTACCCAAGTCAGGAGAAACAACAACTAAATTTTCGGTATTACCCTCAAACTTTTTCATATAATAAGAGGTTAAAGTTGTGCCGCCAAGCAAATGATCCATAGGAATATTGAAAAATCCCTGAATCTGTGCTGCGTGTAAATCCATAGTAAGAACCCTGTCTGCACCTGCTGCAGTAATAAGATCAGCAACGAGTTTTGCAGAAATCGGATCACGGGCCTTTGATTTTCTGTCCTGACGGGCATATCCGAAATACGGAACAACTGCTGTAATTCTAGCTGCAGATGCACGTTTAAACGCATCAATCATAATGAGCAATTCCATAAGATTGTCGTTTACAGGATTGCAGGTAGACTGAACAATAAACACGTCAGAGCCCCTGACTGTTTCATAAATATTAACGGAAATTTCTCCGTCAGAGAACATGGAAACCTTTGCGTCTCCAAGTCCTAATCCCAGCTGCTCTGCAATTTTCTTTGCAAGCTCCGGATGTGAATTACAAGTAAAGATTTTAACATCTTTTCCATGACTAATCATTTGTACAACCTCTCCCTTTTTATTCGTTCTATTAAGCCCTAAGGCTGATTTACTTATTAACTGACTTAAGTATTCTTATGTCATCTCCAACAAACTGCAATGCCCTATAGCTGCCTATGATACGTGAAAATACACGTTCAGAATATTTTTTTGCAAGCTCTTCGGGACTTAAATTTGTATTAATAATAGTTTTTTTGTTTGCTATTAATCTTGAATTTAAAATATCAAACAGTGCCGCATTAGTATAATTTGTAGAAAACTCTGTACCCAAATCATCTAAAATAAGCAAGTCGCATTCATAAAGCTTTTGTGTCTGACCTCTTAACTTTTCTAAATCATCAGTCCGTCTGAATTTAAAATCCTCGAGCATAGAAAATATTTTGTATGCCGTTTCATAAATTACAGAATGCCCCTCTTTTATCAACTCTTTGGCAATGCAGGTTGAAAGAAATGTTTTTCCCAAACCCGGAGCACCCCAGAACAAAAGATTTGTATTATCCAAATCAAAATCATAAACAAATTTGCGGCAAATAGTAACAATATTAGACATATAATCATACGGAGATATTCCGATATTTTCATCAATTTCTTTAGAATAAAGCTCCATATCTATAGTTTTAAAGCTCTGGTCGCGAAGCTGTAAAGATAAATTTGATTTTTCAAAAGCCTTTATAATAAGTCTGCGCTTAAAGCAGTCACAATCACGGTCATTATAAACTCCCGTATCCTGACACTTATCACAAAGATATCTCATCGAAAGCTCATCTTCAGCAAATCCGTTTTCTAAAAGCAACGCCTTTCGGCGAACTAAAAGCGCTTTTTGGCGGTCACGAAGAGCATAAACTCTTTCTGTTCTGTCACCTGTTCCGGTTGCAGCAAGCTTAATAATTTTAAGACCTGCACCGCGAATTTCATTCTCTATTTCTTCAAGCTCGCTAACGGCTGCAAAAACCTTCTGACGACGTTCTTCTAAATCCTGTCTGTCGTGTCGGCGAATGTCTTCATATTCAATTGCGACCTGCTGATACAGTTCTTTATCATACGCCACCGGTTCCGCCTCCTATCACTTTGCGCATAGCCGCTTTTTCAAGCTCTGCAAAATCGTAGCTACCTTTGCCTTTTTGAGACTGACTTTTTGATTGCAGTTTTTTATCTTTCTGAAGGTCAGCAGTATTTTTAATTCCATCCTTCTGCCACGATTCCATTATTTTGTTCATATATGCAAACGACAGCTTTCCGGTTTGATTTACCGTTAATTCAAATGCCGTCTTTACCATATCATAATCCATTTTAAACTCGTTTTGCCAACGGTTTATATATTCAAGCTCTTTTGTTGTAAGGCTGCGTTCGTTAATGCCCATAATACTGCGCACACGATAGGCATAGCTTAAAAACTCTTCACGCTTTTTAATATGCTTTCTCGCCTTTTCAACAGTATCAATTCCGCCCGATGCCCATTTGGCAGCCTCTTTTTCGATGGTTCGCATAGAGCGTTTGCCTTTAGAAACATAATACTCAACCATAACCAAAATGACCTCTGCCGGAAGTCCGTAGTAGTCATAAAGAGAGTATAAAAGCTCGGTATCGGCAGTTGATAAGGTTTTGCCCATAATCTGCCCCACCATACGATACATCTGACTTACCTTAGGATTATCAGAAAGCTGGCGGCTTATCTCAGATGCCTTATAGTGCGGTCTGAACTCAACATTTGTGCTTTTAGATACAACAAAGCAAAACTCAATATCAAAATCTATATCGTCAACACTCGTAAAATTATGTATTTTTATAAGTCCTTTAGAGCTGTAAAATAAAAATGCATTTACAACATCTATCTCGCTGACTCTTAAAGCCTGAGCAATCTGTGAATTTGATATTGCAAGATTACCTGCTTCAAGTTGACGCAACGCAAAAAGGTAGACCATTAAATAAACGGGGCTACCCTCGCAAATTAAGCGGTCAACCACCGCATTAGGAACTTTAAAATACTGTTCCTGTGCTCCTTCTTGCGTTTGATTAATAATCATTTATATCCTCACTTGCTTTTTAACATAAATATTGCATTTACAACAAGCGATGAAATCGCCTGTAACTATTCTACCACGAAGCAAAAATACTTGCTTGCAAGAGTATTTTTGCGAGGCCGTCAATATTATCATAGGCAAAACGAAGTTTTGTTGTTGCTTTTGCAACAAGCGATGAAATCGCCTGTAATTATTCTACCAAGAAGCAAAAATACTTGCTTGCAAGGGTATTTTTGCGAGGCCGTCAATATTATCATAGGCAAAACGAAGTTTTGTTGTTGCTTTTGCAACAAGCGATGAAATCGCCTGTAATTATTCTACCACGAA
>JAFYXI010000011.1 GCA_017546245.1 Clostridia bacterium
AGTCCTTGTAAGATGCGATTTCAACGTTCCTATGGATGATGCAGGAAACATCACTAACGAAAACAGAATCAACGGTGCTCTTCCGACCATCAAATATTTAATGGAGCAGGGTGCAAAGGTTATCCTTTGTTCACACATGGGCCGTCCTAAGGGCGAGTTCAATATGAAATACAGCCTTCGTCCCGTTGCAAAAAGACTTTCTGAGCTTTTAGGTAAAGAAGTTGTAATGGCAGACGATGTTATCGGCGAAAGTGCAGTTAAGGCTACTTCGGCTATGGCAGACGGCGATGTTGTAATGCTCGAAAACGTTCGTTTCCATGCAGAAGAAACCAAAAATGACCCCGAATTTTCTAAAAAGCTTGCTGCATTGGCAGAAGTTTTTGTAAACGATGCATTCGGTACAGCTCACCGTGCGCATTCTTCAACCGCAGGTGTTGCTGATTATCTGCCGGCTGTTGCAGGTTACCTTATTAAAAAGGAAATCGAAGTTATGGGCGGTGCTTTAGAAAACGCACAGCGTCCGTTCGTTGCAATTTTAGGCGGTGCTAAGGTTAAAGATAAAATCGGTGTTATCAACAACCTTTTAAATAAGGTAGATACTATCATCATCGGCGGCGGTATGGCTTATACCTTCAGCAAAGCAGAAGGCGGCAAAATCGGTGATTCTTTGTGCGATGATGAAAGACTTGAATATACAAAAGAGGTTATGGCATTGGCTAAAGAAAAGGGAGTTAAAATTCTTCTTCCTACCGACAACATAATTGCTGATGCATTCGCAAATGATGCAAACACAAAGGTTTGTGCAACAGGCGAAATTCCTGACGGATGGCAGGGCTTGGATATCGGACCTGCAACCGTTAAAACCTTTACAGATGAAATAAAAAATGCTAAAACTGTTATCTGGAACGGACCTATGGGCGTTTTCGAAATGAGCAGTTTTGCAAACGGTACAATCGAGGTTGCAAAAGCTGTTGCAGAGGCTGACGCAGTTACCATCATCGGCGGCGGTGATAGTGCAGCTGCTGTCGAAACCTTAGGCTTTGGCGATAAAATGACTCACATTTCAACCGGCGGCGGAGCATCCTTAGAGTTCTTAGAGGGTATCGAGCTTCCCGGTATCGCTTGTCTTATGACAAACAACCGTAAAAAAGTTATAGCAGGTAACTGGAAAATGAATAAAACTCCGAGCGAAACGAAGGCTTTAATTGCTGAGCTTATTCCGCTTGTTAAAGATGCAGAAGATACTGTTGTTGTATGTCCGACCGCTGTATGCTTAGCTGCTGCAGTTGAGGCGGCAAAAGGTACAAACATCCACGTTGGCGCTCAGAATATGTATTTTGAAGACAGCGGCGCATTCACCGGCGAAATCAGCGCAGATATGCTCTTAGACTTAGGTGTTGAATATGTAATCTTAGGACATTCAGAACGCCGTCAGTACTTTGCAGAAACTGACGAAACTGTAAATAAAAAGGTAATCAAGGCTTATGAAAAAGGTCTTATTCCGATTATCTGCGTTGGCGAAAGCTTAGAGCAGAGAGAACAGGGCATCACAAATGACCTCGTTCGTATGCAGACAAAGATTGCTTTAAAAGATGTTACCAAAGACCAGGCTAAAAAAGCTATTATCGCATACGAGCCGGTTTGGGCAATCGGAACAGGTAAAACTGCTACAACCGCACAGGCTGAAGAGGTATGTAAGGCTATTCGCGACTGCGTAAGAGAAATTTATGATGCAGAAGTTGCTGATGCAATCACAATACAGTACGGCGGAAGTGTTAAGGCTGCAAATGCTGCAGAACTGTTTGCAGAAGCTGACATCGACGGCGGTCTTATCGGCGGTGCAAGCTTAAAAGCAGAAGACTTTAAGAGCATCGTAATTTATAAGTAATTGGAGATATAAAATGAAAAAACCTTTATTATTATGCATAATGGACGGTTTTGGTTTAAACCCGTCCACAGAGGGTAATGCTGTAGCTATGGCAAAAACTCCGAATCTTGATAAAATTTTTAAAGAGTATCCTAACGTTAGCTTAGATGCAAGCGGTCTTGCCGTTGGTCTTCCTGACGGTCAGATGGGTAACTCTGAGGTAGGTCACACCAACATTGGTGCAGGACGTATCGTTTATCAGGAGCTTACAAGAATAACAAAAGCAATCAACGATGGCGATTTCTTCGAAAACGAAGAGCTTATTGCGGCTTGTGAAAACTGCAAAAAGCATAACAGTGCACTTCACATTATGGGTCTGTTATCAGATGGCGGTGTTCACAGTCATAACGAGCATATTTACGGAATCGTTGAAATGGCAAAACGAGCAGGTCTTAGCAAGGTTTTCCTGCATTGCTTCTTAGACGGACGTGACGTTCCTCCGTCATCGGGTAAGGATTTTGTTATTGAGCTTGAAAACAAGCTTTCAGAAATTGGCGTAGGTAAAATTGCAACTGTTATGGGCCGTTATTATGCAATGGACCGTGACAACCGCTGGGATCGTGTTGAAAAAGCTTATACGGCTATGACACGCGGCATCGGTGAGATGACAGAATCTGCAAGCGATGCGGTAGCTAAGTCATACGACAACGAAATTACCGACGAGTTTGTAGTTCCTACCGTTGTTACCGAAAACGGCGGAGCAGTTGGAATGATTGCCAAAAAAGACAGTATTGTTTTTGCAAACTTCCGTCCTGACCGCGCGCGTGAAATCACAAGAACATTTGTTGATAACGCATTTGACGGATTTGCAAGAGAATACTTCCCTGTATATTTCGTATGTATGACGCAGTATGATAAGAGTATGCCGAATGTTCATGTAGCATTTAAACCGCAAACTCTTAACAACACATTTGGCGATTATATCAGCGCAAAGGGTCTTTCTCAGCTTAGAATTGCCGAAACTGAAAAATATGCCCACGTTACATTCTTCTTTAACGGCGGTGTAGAGGCAGTTTCAGAGGGCGAAGACAGAGCACTTATCGAGTCACCTAAGGTTGCAACTTATGACTTAGACCCAAAAATGAGTGCTTATGAAGTAACAGATGAGCTTTTAAGCCGACTTGATTTGGGCAAATATGATGTAATTATCTTAAACTATGCTAACTGCGATATGGTTGGTCATACAGGTGTTATTCCTGCGGCGGTTAAAGCTGTTGAAACAGTTGACGAATGCGTTGGCAAGGTGGCAGACAAGGTTAAAGAAATGGGCGGTATAATGCTCATTACCGCAGACCACGGAAATGCTGACCAGATGGTTGACCCCAAAGACGGTGAGCCGTTTACTGCTCATACCACATATCCTGTTCCATTTATCGTAATGGGTGCAGGTAATGTAAAGCTTCGTGAGGGCGGATGCTTAGCTGACATTGCTCCGACAATGTTAAAGCTTTTAGAACTTCCGCAGCCTGAAGAAATGACAGGAAAAAGTATTATTTTATAATGCATAAGAAATACACTTAAATATTAACAACTTGAGAGGAGAAAACAAAAAATGAAACAGTTTATCGAAATTATTGATGTTGTTGCAAGAGAAGTTATGGACTCTCGCGGCAATCCGACCGTTGAGGTTGAAGTTTTCACAGAGGATGGTTACGTAGGTCGTGCTTCTGTTCCTTCAGGTGCATCAACAGGTGCATTCGAAGCAGTTGAGCTTCGTGACGGTGACGACAGCCGCTACTTAGGTAAGGGTGTTGAAACTGCTGTTGCTAACGTAAACGGCGAAATCGCTGAAGCAGTTATCGGTATGAACGTACTCGATCAGATTGCTATCGACCGTACCATGATTGCTTTAGACGGCACACCTAACAAAGGCCGTCTTGGTGCAAACGCTATCTTAGGTGTATCTTTAGCTTGTGCTAAAGCTGCAGCTGAAGCTTTAGGTGTATCTTTATACAACTACATCGGCGGATGCAACGCAAGAACTCTTCCGGTTCCTATGATGAACATCTTAAACGGTGGTAAGCATGCAGACAACAGCGTAAATATTCAGGAATTTATGATTATGCCTGTTGGCGCAAAATCATTTAAAGAAGCTTTAAAGAACTGTGCAGAAGTATTCCACAACTTAAAGAGCGTATTAAAAGCTAAGGGTTACAGCACAGCCGTTGGTGACGAAGGCGGTTTCGCTCCTAACTTAAAGAGCGATGAAGAAGCTATTCAGGTTATTGTTGAAGCTATCGAAAAAGCCGGCTACAAACCCGGTGATGACTTCCGCATTGCTATTGATGCTGCTTCTACAGAAATGTTTGAAGAAGCTAAGAAAATCGGCAAAGACGGTTACTACTTCTGGAAATCAGACATCTTCAAAACCCGTGAAGAAATGGTTGCATACTGGGAAGATTTGGCTAACAAATATCCGATTATCTCATTAGAAGACGGTGTTGCTGAAGAAGACTGGGAAGGCTGGAAAATCCTTACCGATAAACTCGGTGACAAAATGCAGCTCGTTGGTGACGACCTGTTCGTAACAAACACCGAAAGACTTAAGAAGGGTATTGAGTTGGGCGTTTCTAACTCTATCTTAATCAAAGTTAACCAGATTGGTAGCTTAACTGAAACCTTAGAGGCTATTCAGATGGCTAACCGTGCCGGCTACACAGCTGTTACATCTCACAGAAGCGGTGAAACTGAAGATACCACAATTGCTGATATCGCAGTTGCAACAAACTCAGGCCAGATTAAGACAGGTGCTCCGTCAAGAACTGACCGTGTTGCTAAATACAATCAGTTACTCCGTATTGAGGAAGAACTCGGTGATACCGCTGAGTACCTCGGACTCGATGCTTGGTTCAACTTAAAAAATAAATAAGAACCAATAAAAAAATGAATTTTAAGGGACAATCTGACGAGTATATGCTTGTCATATTGTCCCTTTTTTGTTGACAAATACAGGGTGACTTGTTAAAATTAAAGTAGCATTCTATTTTAAGGAGAGAGAGTATGGCACTATCATTTTTTACATCGTATGCTTTCGACCAGTATCGTCAGGGCAGATTTAAAACAGAAGAAGATGCGTTTCGTTTTATGCGTGAAAGCGGCATAGAACACGGTGATATTATAGACCTTGATTTTGATGAGTATCCGCTTTATTTGCAGCACGAGATTATGACCGCAGGCGGAGTTTTTCCGGTTTGCTTTATCTCGACTCTTGATGTTGTAGGTGTTGATGCTAAAAAAAGAGAACGCAACATAGCAATTACAAAAGAGCGTATTGATTCAGCAGCAAAATTAGGCATTCCTACATTTATGGTTGCGCCCTTTGGATTTAATGTCGAAAGCAGCGAAGATTTTAAACGTGTTCAGGAAAATTTGATTGAATCACTCTCGATGTTTGCTGAATACGGCAAAAAAGCAGGAGTAGATATTATGGCAGAAAACCATTCATCACTTTGGCGACCTGATTCGCGAATGAAGGATGTGCGCTATTTTATAGATGCTGTGCCTGAAATTACATATATATTCGATATGGGCAACTTTTTCTGTATAGGCGAAGATGTTAAAGAAGCATATTCGCTTTTAAAAGACAGAACCCAAAAGGTTCATTTAAAAGACTGGAAATTAGACCCGTTTGGTGATTTTGAAAGAGAAAGCTTGCCTAAGTTTAAAGGCTGTGAGCTTGGTGTGGGCGAAATTCCTCTTGGTGATATGTTAAAAAGCATAAAAGCAGACGGCTTTAACGGTGATATGGTAATCGAGATTAATTCACCTTGTTCATGGGAAGAATTTGACCGTTCGGTTAAATTTGTAAAGGAGAATATTTAATGAAAAAATATGCTATAATCGGATTTGGCGGACTTGGTAAAATGCATCTGTCAAATATGGTTAAATTAGAAAAAGAGCGTGGCGATTTTAAACTGGCAGCTATCTGCGGAACGACCTTGGAAGAAGCAACAAAAAGTGTACAGATAAATCTGGGCACGGTTGATTTATCGGATGTTGATTTTTCATCCTGCAATTTTTATCAGGATTATAAAGAGATGATTGATAAAGAACAGCTTGATTTTGTGCTGTCTGTGTTGCCTACATATCTGCATGAAGAGGTGGCGGTATATTGCTTAGAGCACGGGGTTCATGTGCTTTCTGAAAAGCCGATGGCGCTCTCGTTGGAATCGTGTGAAAGAATGCTTAGGGCAGCGGATAAAAGCGGAAAAGAGCTTATGATAGGTCAATGTCTGCGTTTTAATCCCATTTTTAAAAAGATTAAAGAATATGTTGATACCGAATGCTTTGGAAAGGTTTACAGAGCAGAATTTACACGTCTTAGCCAGACACCGCTGTGGACATGGCAGAACTGGATTTTAGACCCTACTCAAAGCGGCGGATGTATTTTAGATATGCATGTACACGATGTTGATTTAGTTAACTGGCTTTTTGGTTTGCCGAATTCGTTGCGCAGCACTATAACCGAAAGAAAAGTAAAGCAGGAAAGTGTTTTTACACAGTATTTTTACGATGACTTTTTTGTAACTGCGCAGGCAGACTGGTCTATGCCCCAGACGTTCCCGTTTACTGCAAGATGCCGTATTAATTTTGAACACGCAGCTGTCACGGTAGAAGATAATAAACTGATGGTGTATGAAGACAGAGAACGCTATTTGCCCGAAATTTCGGCAGAAACCGATTTGGTTGAAGAAGAACGTGCATTTTTAGAATTGGTAATTGATAAAAAAACGTGCGATGTTACATCTGCACAGTCGGTTTATAATTCTGTTATGCTTGCTTTGACAGAGGTAGAATCAGCAAAACAGAACAAGACAATTACACTTAAAAAGTCGAAATAATGCAAAGAATTTACAAAAAACTGGAAAAATATGTAAGAAATTGTAAATAAATTATGAAATCTTTGCCAATTATTTACTTTTTTTGGAAAAATATGTTGACAAGTAAAAGTTTTTGCGCTAAAATGTAAAAAAAAGGAAAATTTTACAGGAGGTGCAAGCTATGAAATCAACAGGTATCGTAAGAAAGGTTGACGAGTTAGGACGAGTTGTTCTGCCTATCGAGTTAAGACGCACATTGGACATTTCTGAAAAGGACTCGCTGGAAATTTATGTGGACGCAAATTCTATCATTTTGAAGAAATATGAGCCGTCATGTATTTTCTGCGGAAATGCCAAGGATGTGTTCGTTTTTAAAGGCAAAAATATCTGTCCTGCTTGTATGGCCGAATTGAAAAAGTAATAACAAAACTGAAAAATCAAATGGATGTAAAAAATTATGTTTTTTACATCCATTTTTGCTTTAAACTTTGCAATAAATCTTAGAAAGTGGTATAAAATATCAGAAAAAGACTATTTACATTTAGCTAAAATAAGGTATAATAAATATAGCTTAAAATAATTTACTTTAAAGACAACAGAGAGGATGGTTGTTATGCTTAAAAAAGAAGTTAACTACCAGTTTCGTGACAGATTAAGAGAAGTGCACAGAAAAGATTTGCGTAATTTTTCTTTATCTGCCGAAAATGATGAATTTGAAATTAAAAACGGAATTACAATTGTATTGCCGAAAGACAGCGGAGAGGTTGCACTTACTGCCGCTCAGGATTTTGCAGATTATCTTTTTGTATCAATGAAGGTTTCTGCAATGATTGGATACGAGGCAGCAGATGATGCAATTATTTTAAAAATTGCTCCTGAAAATAAAGAAGATTACATAATCACTTTTGATAATGTTATCACCATAACAGGTAAAAATGAGCGTGGTCTGGCTCAGGGCTTATATTGCTTAGAAGATAAAATGAATATTAAAAAAGCTCCTTTTATCAAGAAAGAAACCATAAGCCATACGTTTTTATTCTCGCCCAGAATGACTCACTCAGGATACGGAATTGACAACTTCCCGAACGAGCATTTATCAGCAATTGCGCACGCAGGTATGGATGCGATTTTAATTTTTGTAAAAGGCGTAAATATGACAACCTGCGGATATGTTGATTTTAACGAGCTTATTAAACGTGCCGCAAAATACGGCATTGATGTATATGCGTACAGCTATTTAAAGAGTGAAATGAATCCTGAGGATGAGGGCGGCGAAGAATTTTATGACAATCTCTACGGAGAGCTGTTCCGCCAATGCCCCGGCTTTAAAGGTGTAATTTTAGTAGGTGAATCAGTAGGATTCCCGAGCCGTGATGAAAGAGTTTCGCAAAGCAATAACTTTACTACCAAAGACGGATTTCCGACAAGCAAGCCACGTCCCGGATATTTCCCGTGCAGAGACTATCCTATCTGGCTTAATTGCGTTAAAAAGGTTATCAGAAATGTAAACCCCGATGCTGATATAGTTTTCTGGACATATAACTGGGGTTGGGTCAGCGAAAAAGAAAGAGTAGAGTTAATTCGCACACTTCCGACCGATATTTCGCTTATGGCTACATACGAAATGTTTGAAAATTTTGTTCGTGGCAGTATTAAGCAGACCGGTGCAGACTATTCACTTGCGTTTGAAGGACCGGGTAATTATTTCACGTCAGAGGCTAAAGCGGCAGCTGAACGCGGAATACGCATGTACACAATGTCAAACACCGGTGGCCTTACATGGGATATGGGAACTATTCCTTACGAGCCGATGCCGTATCAATGGATGAAGAGATATGCAGGCTTAAGAGATGCTAACGAAAAATATGGCCTTTGCGGTCTTATGGAATCGCATCACTACGGATTCTGGCCATCATTTGTCGGTGACTTGGCAAAACAATGCTACATAGCAGAAAATAAAGATATGGATAAGTGCTTATCTGATGTTTTAGTGGCTCGCTACGGCAGCGATAAGGTAGAAAAAATGAAAGAAGCACTTGCTCTTTGGAGTGAAGCTATCCGTCATTATACTCCTACCGATGCTGACCAGTACGGAGCATTCCGTGTAGGTCCGTCATATCCTTTATGCTTAGTAAATGCGGTTAAACCGCCGTCGGTTGATTATGCGCACTTCGGCAACAGAATTTTAGATGTTATATATCCTGCCGACTATTCTCCGACAAACCGCCTTCCATGCGGAAGAGGAATGCTCCCGCAGTTAAGACTTAAAGGAGAGATTGACCTTTTAAATAAAATGCTTGAATATATGAGCGGCGGTCTTAAAATTTTAAAAGAAATTGAAAATCCTGATGACGAGCTTTTATATTTAATAAATCTTGGAGAATATATTTGCTGCTGTGTTACTACCGGTATCCACGCAAAAGAATGGTATCGTGTAACATCTGACTTAAAGGTTGCAAAAACCCGTCAGGAGGTCCGCGAAATTTTAGAAGAGGTTAAGAAAATTCTGCGTGCAGAGCGTGCTAATGCCGAGGCTGCAATTCCGCTGGTTGAAAACGATTCGCGTCTTGGCTGGGAGCCGAGTATGGAATATATCACCGACGCAGAGCATATCCGTTGGAAGCTGCGTCATATGGATTACGTTGAAGAGTTTGAGCTTAAATGCTATTTAGACGGCTCTGACGAAAAATGGGATGTAAAATAGTTAAGTAATAAAAAAACAACTGCCGACCGGCAGTTGTTTTTTACGTAAATTTTATTGATTTTTAATTTTGTTTGTGATATAATAAGCTCGCGACACAATTTAATATGTGACCTGATTTGGTAGTGTGTTTTTATTTGCGTAAAAATGCCTGCTCTATTTCATACTATCAATTAGGTTGAAAATTGTGTCGCAACAATTGGGGCGGTGCATTTTTCGGTGCATCGACTTTCGGTGCACTTTTTTTGTTTGTTTTTTACATATGAGATAAAGTGTGCCGGACAGGCTCTTTCGTTATCACACAACTTTTTAACGCAAAAGCAAAAAACCACCTTTTGGTGGTTTTTTGTCTTAAAAAATTCATTTAATTATTCCTTTTAGTCTTTCAACCGTTTCTTTATAATCGGCAAGCGGCAGACCGTCTAAAATTATTTCGGGCTTGTTTTTAAGTGCCTCTATGCGCTTAAACATATGTTCAATTTCTAAATCACCTGTGCCTGCTGCAGCAAATTTTTTGCCGTTTTCTTCACTTATTGTAAAATCCTTTAAGTGAATTACGCGTATTTGTTCACCAAATAAATCAAAGGCTTCGTCAATCATTTCGCGTTGTTTTTTATAATTGTCTAAATTAATCATATTCGAAATATCTAAAATAGCAAGCATATTGTCAGAATTTATATCATCAAGCAGGCGTTTCATAACCTTTGGTGTGCAAATAGGACACTCCCACACCGGTTCGATGCCGACTGTAACACCTAAGCTTTCAGCTTTTTTTACCAACGGTCTTAAATTATTCAAAAACAGCTGATATACTTCTTCTGAATGTGTTCTTTCTATATCAACCTTGTGCGGATTGTCAGCATATACCAAAACTCCTG
This sequence comes from Clostridia bacterium, assembly GCA_017546245.1. Classification (GTDB taxonomy): domain Bacteria; phylum Bacillota; class Clostridia; order UBA1381; family UBA9506; genus RGIG1666. The sequence continues at coordinate 10,327 of JAFYXI010000011.1, forward strand.
TTTCGGTACCGATTACTGTTGCTTCAAAATCTTTTGCATAGTCAATAAAATTTTCAAAGCGTTTAAGCTGAGTTTTTTGCACTTCCGGATTTTCTGCAATCGGGTTTATGTAACATCCTAAAACCGAAACAGACAGTTTATGCTCATCCAACTTTGCTTTTATTTTTTTTGATAACTCTGCATCGTAACCAACCTCATCAAAATTTACGTCGCTTACGGTTTTTGCAAGAGCAAATTGTAAATTTGTTACATTATTTTCGTTTGCTAATGTGCACATTTGTAAAAATGTGTCTGCAATATCGTGACCTCTTAATCCTAACTGAAATCCTTTAATGTCCATATGAAAACTCCCTTCTTTGCTTAAAATTTTAAAACAAATTGTCCCAAAAGTCAATATAAAAGGCATTATTTGTTGGAAATTGAATATTCATAAAAGATTGTGAACATTGAAAAAGTGTGCTTGATGTGGTATGATATTAATAAGACTTTGTATCTGTAAGTGAAATTTTGTTCTCTGAAGGAGAGATTTTTATGTTAAAAACTAAACCGGCAGTTTTTGCTGCAGGAAATAATTATCATATAATGGTTCCTGTTAATGTGCCGACGCTGATGTGGGTTAAGGTCGGAGATAAGTGCTATTACGATGCAAGCAACGGCATTATGCGTTCAGAGGTTAAGGTACACACCATGCTTGTACCTATGGACATTTTGGATAAAGAGAAAAAATATACAATTTGCGTGCGAAAAATTATTGAACGAAAACCGTATTTTACCGAGGTAGAGGACGTAGTTGAATATCCTTTTGATTTTAAACCGGTAAGCGGTGAGAATGTGCGTGCATATCATATTGCAGATGCGCATACTATGGTAGAATTTCCTGTCAAAGCTGCAAAGACTTACGGCGATATAGATTTTCTTATTTTAAACGGCGATCTTCCGAGCTACATAACAACAGAAGAGGATGTTTTTGTTGTATATGAAATAGCAGAAAAGCTTACAGGCGGTAATATTCCGATTGTATTTTCGCGCGGCAATCACGATATGCGAGGAGTGGGTGCAGAGCTTTTTGCGCAGTGTACGCCGTGTGTTGACGGAAAATCGTATTATACTGTTCGATTGGGCAATATCTGGATGCTGATTTTAGACTGTGCTGAAGATAAGCCTGACGATCACGAGGCATACGGTCACACAGTTTGCTGTCACGATTTTCGTATGGCACAGACAGAATTTATCAAAGATGTTATTAAAAATGCAGAAAATGAATATAATGCAGATGGCACAGAACACAAAATGGTGATTGTACATAATCCGTTTACGTGTAAGTTAAAGCCTCCTTTTGATATTGAAGAAGATATATACAAAGAATGGTCAAAGCTTTTAAGAGATAGTGTAAAACCGCGCTTGCTTTTATGCGGACATACTCATAAGCTGGCTGTAAACGAGGTTGGCGGCGAAAAGGATGCATATGGTCAGCCGTGTACAATGGTAGTGGGGGCAGAACCTGAAATTTATGACCCGAAGGTGTCGGATAAAAAATCATTTAAGGGCGCCGGTCTTTGTTTTAAAAACGGCGAAATTGAAGTAACATTTACAAATTGCAGCGGAGAGGTTTTGGGCACACACACTATAAAATAGTTTTAATATGCAATAATTATAAAATTCTGTAATGGAGCGCAATAATATGTTTTTTAAAAAAATTATATTACAACTGAATGATTTTTTTAAACGCAGCAGTCTTATGAGATTTTGGTTGCTGTCTTATATTGCGGTTTTAACGGTAATTCTGATTTTGGTTGGTTGTGCAGAAAATATATTTATCGGCTTTGTTATCGATGATACCATAATGCTTAAAACCGAAGAAATCAATACCTTTGCCGACAAAATGGAAATGCTTACCGAAGAGTGTAAGCTTTTTGCGGCGCGTTTGGCAGTTGATGACAACTTTAAAGATACATATATGTCGGGTATACACAGCTCGCAAGAACATTTAAATATTAAAGATACAGCACTTGAAATTAGACGCACAATGACTTTGGTTGATGACTTTTTTGTGTATCTTAAAAAGGATAATCTGATAATAAACTCATTGGGACATATTTGTTCTCCTGATGATTATTATAACATTTACTTTAAAGAATCAAGTCTTAAATACGACAGATGGGTAAGTGAAATAATAGGCTGTGAATATTCGGGCTATCATGTGTTTGATATGAAATTAAACGGTAAATTGGGTACAGAAACCAAGTTCTGTTATGCTCTTCCTACAAAAGTTTTAAACGGAACAGATGCGACCATATTTACAATGGTCGATTCAGAGCGTTATTCAAAAGAAATAGAAAAGGTTAACGTTGACGAGTCGATGTCGGTTCTTATTTATGACGAAAACTCAAAAAGATATTTTGAAAAAGGCGACCTTATTCCTGATGAAGAACAGCTTGCAAAGATGGAAGATTCTGAAGGTTTTTATGAAACAAGAATTAACGGCAAAAAAGTGGTAATGAACTATGTCCGTTCAAATTTTGCCTCGTGGAAATATCTGTTTGTTGTGCCTTATAGTGTATTCTGGGCAAGAATGATATATGTAAAATATATTGGTTTTACTATAATTGTTCTTCTGGCGCTTTTGGGTATTACGGGTATTTATCTTATAACAAAATATAATTATAAAACAGTTGCAGATATAATAAAGAAAATTGAAACGAATTTCGAGCCTCAAAGCCGTGATATTGATGATAAAAACGAATATTCGCGCATAAATAAAATGATTGATGCGGCGGCGCAGCTTAATGACAAAATTGAAAAGCAGGAAAAACAGGTTAGGGCAGATATAGTTTTAAAATTGTTGCTCGGTTTGATAAATAATGATGTTGAAAACGGTAATAATAGTTATGACAGAATGTTTAAGACCGACAAATTTATGTCTGCGGTGTTCTGTACTGCGGCATATGAAAAGCTTTTTGAAAACGAAGCAATGAGCAGCAGTGAACGGTTCAGCACAGCCAAGCTTATTATAACAAATATTTTTACTGAGCTTATGGAGCCGTACGGAACGATAGATACAGTTGTAATTGAAAACATTGTTTTTCTGTTCTCGCCTGATGAAAAATATGTTTCGTCTGCGCAGGATATAATGTGCGAAAAAGCACAGGAAACCGTAGAGCTTATTAATAAATATTTCGAAATTAACATAATTTGCGGTTTAAGTACACTGCAAAACGGTATATCGAATGTATGTATGTCATACAGAGAGGCATTAAGCGCATTAAATGCCGGTATGCAGTCAGAAAGCTATGCTGTAAAGGTGTACAGCGGTCAGGAAAGCGCAGGCAAAAACTATTATTATCCTGTTGAGCAGGCGCAGTATCTTATTATGCTGCTTAATAAGGCAGAGCGTGACAGCTCGCTGGGTCAGATTAAAATGATTATAGATATGAACTCTGATGCGATGCAGTTTGCAAACTTAAGAAAAGCATTAATAACAGATATTGCAGGAACTATAATGAAGGCAGCTCAGAATATAGGCTACGATTTAGATGCTGAAAAGCTTATGGATTGTGTCAATGCAAATGACAACAGCGCAATAACTGCGGTCTTTGAAACATATGTCGACGATATTTGTAGTTTTGTGAACAAAGGGAGTCTTGGACATATGGATACAATGGTCGATAAGGTTAATGCAATTATAGCAGATAATTATACAAATACCGAATTTAACGTTAATATGATAGCAGATATGCTTAATGTCAACGCAAATTATCTGTCGGCTATATATAAAAGAAAAACCGATATGAACATACTTGACAATATAAGAGCGTTAAGAGTTAAAGAAGCAAAAAGACTTATTGTAGAAACTTCAATACCGTTAGAAAATATAGCAAAGCAAGCCGGGTTTGGTTCTATAACAACCTTTAACCGCGTATTTAAAAAGTTTACGGGAATATCGCCGGGTATATATCGAAATATGAATAAACAATAAAAAATGCAGTCGCTTTTGCATCGGGTTCCTAAGGACAGTTGATAGGAATACGAGAATTGCGAGGTAAGAAGATGAGGAAAACTCAGTAAAATGGGTTTTCCTCTTTTCTTTTTTATCCGCACATTCGTCAAAGCAAATGCCTTCTGATAAAATGAAGATACCAAATTCAAAGGAGGCGTTACGCTATGAAAGAAAAATTTATTGAAAACGGAATTGAGTATGTAAGAAACGATGATTACTACATTCCAAACCTAAAGGCGCCCGAAGGAATCTACAACATCGGCAAGTATGGAATACTGCACTCAATATTTATCAAAGAAAATCGCCCCGCTTTCTACTCAATGAAAATGCTTGACGGAACTTGGCTTGCATATCTTGAAGAAATTGACACAACTGCAAAAGAAATGGTTAATAATCTTATAAAAGATATGGCGGTCAAGCAAGGCATTACCGAGGAACTAAAAGCAAAAGACCAAATGGCTTGGGTGGGTGCTATGAACAACATTCGCCATTCAGCAGAAGAATTTGTGTTAAAAGATTTGTTTATTCAATGGAGGTACGAAAATGAGTTTTCTTGATGAATTATACTATGGTAATATCAATCCAAATGAAAATCGAAACAGAAGAGCTCTCCCTTATGAAAAAGCTGTAAGAACTTTTTCTAACAACAGCATCATACTGAAAGATTAAATTTACGGAGGTGTTTTATAATGAAAAAATCAATCATATCCATCATATCAATCGTATCAATTTTAATAAGTTCTTTTTCTGTAAATGCTGCAGAGGTGCCGAGAGAGTCGACACCATGCAATGCTACAAATGAAGCAATCGTGGTCGTTGAAAATTTGATAGGAGATATTTTAACCGAAGTACAGAACGGATTGGGATATGCTGATGCAAGAGCAAAATCAAATCGTATATTCTTTAACGCTTGGCTGAACGGTCAAACAAACGGTTATAGCTACGGTGAGCTTGTCGATATTGCCAACGCTGCAATATGGCAATATCGGGATATGTACTTGCGACCTGATTTTTACGCAAATAATCTTGAAACAGTCAGAGTTATCATCACTCCTGTAATAGAAGATTATAAATCCGGCAAAATCACTTATGCAGAAGCAGAGTTCAACGCTCGAAATTAAATTTATCAATCTGTAAAGCCTGACTTCAATCCCGATGTGGAATATATGAAAGATCCTCTTTCAAGAGATATTCCGTCGGTAGATAATAGCTTGTTTATACTTGCAAGAAAATTGATTTTAGAAAGTAAGTAATCTCAAACAACACAAAAGGTGTAGCTGTCATAGCTACACCTTTCTATTTGCGTGTTGGTTTTACATTTACATCGGGGTTGATGTTTCCTTCAATCGCACCATTTGCTTCTTCAAATGCCTTGATGTTTTCTCTAATTAAAACAAGCACATGACTGTTAACGCTTCTGCCTTCGTAATCAGCAACATAGGCAATTTTATTTAACATTTCTTCTTCGATTCTTATCGAAACACTCTTAATAGCCATAAAATCACTCCAAAATAAATATATTATGTATTTATTTTATTAGTATTATGTGATATAATGTACCGAATGAATATACAGTATATCTATAATATTTTTATGGTGATGTTATGGAAGATATAAAATTACATTCTTGTTGCTTCTTCGGACATAGAAAAATAAACGAAACCTCCGAATTGGTAGAAAGGCTTGCAAAAACAATAGAATTACTAATCACAGATAGAGACGTGAATACCTTTTATTTTGGCAGCAAAAGCGAATTTGATGATTTATGCCATAAAATCGTTACCGACTTAAAAGAAAAATATCCTCATATAAAAAGGATATATGTCAGGTCGGTATTTCAACATATTCCCGACTGGTATGAAGAAAGCTTGCTCAAACATTATGAAGGTATATACTTCCCTGAACATATGGAAAACGCAGGCGGAGCCTCTTATGTGGAACGCAATCAGGAAATGATTAACCATAGCAAATTCTGTGTGGTTTATTACGATAAAAACTATCTTCCCCCAAGGCGTAAAAACAGCAAGCGTGATTTATTCGATTATCAACCCAAAAGCGGAACAGCAGTCGCATACGACTATGCTGTGAAGAATAAAAAAATAATTATAAATTGCTTTTAAAGTCATTATGCTTTTGGATAAACCGAGATATAATGATTTTTTTTGTTTTGTCATAGGTTTGTCATACCAGGTTTGATAATATAAAGAAAAAGATGCTTGTATGATGAAATTTTAGTGGAAAGGATAGTGAAAATGAACAGTTTTATCCTAAAGGGAAACATTTGCTACAGCATTTCAAAAACAGAATTAAAGACTCTTTCAGGATATGTTGTGTGCATGGATGGAAAATGTGCAGGTCTTTTCGAAAAATTTCCTGAAAAATACAAAGACCTTGAATTTAGAGATTTAAAAGACAAGCTCATTATTCCCGGTATGGTAGATTTACATATTCACGCTCCGCAATATGCTTTTCGTGGTATGGGGATGGATTATGAGCTTA
>JAFYXI010000001.1 GCA_017546245.1 Clostridia bacterium
TAAATGCATTCCCTACAAAACAAAATTTAAATTGTAGGGACATATGCTCACATCTGTCCGTTCAGTCTAAAATTTATGCAATCAGGTCGTCGGGGACGCCGACCCCTACAATTTTTGTTCTGCAAATATGTTGCCTGTAGGTAAGGGTCTCTGCGCCCTACCGTAAACAATATTATGCAGAGGTGATTTGCCAATCGCTCCTACAATACATTGCAAATTTACAGAGATATTCAAAATATCTCTGTTTTTTATTTTTTCATATATTTCCTATGGACAAATTAAAATAAATAGTTTATAATATAAACAGAACATTTGTTCTGGAGGTTTTGATGTGGAACGCAAAATTTTACACGTTGATATGAACAACTTTTACGCTTCGGTTGAGTGCCTTTATAATCCTGAATTAAGAGGCAAGCCTGTTGCAGTAAGCGGCAATGTTGAAAAACGTCACGGCGTTATTTTAGCCAAAAGCGAAAGCGCAAAAAAATGCGGAGTTAAAACCGGCGATACCATCTGGCAGGCACAGCGCAAATGCCCCGATATAATTTTTTTGCCTCCGCACTTCGAGCTTTATGAAAAATGCTCGCAAATGGCAAAAGAAATATATGCCTGCTACACCGACAAAATCGAAAGCTTTGGGCTTGACGAATGCTGGCTGGATGTAACAGACTGCATTCATTTTGGCGGTAATGCAAAAATGCTTGCTGACGAAATCCGCAGACGTATACGCGACGAGCTTGGCTTAACCGCATCGGTCGGTGTCAGCTTTAACAAAATTTTTGCAAAGCTTGGCTCTGATATGAAAAAGCCGGATGCAACCACACAAATAACACGCGAAAACTTTAAAAAACTCGTGTGGCATTTGCCCGCAAGCGAGCTGCTTTTTATAGGCAAAAAAACCAACGAAAGACTGTTAAACTTTGGAATTAAGACCATTGGGGATTTGGCAAATGCAAATCCTGTAGAGTTAAAAAGATTGCTGGGCAAAAACGGCTTATCCCTGCACTCCTACGCAAACGGCGAGGATAATTCGCCCGTAAGCAGCATAGACGATGACCGTGATGTTAAATCTATCGGCAACAGCACTACTACTCCGCGCGATTTAATTACAGAAGACGATGTTAAAATAACTTTATATGCCCTGTGCGAAAGTGTTGCATCCCGTCTTCGCGACAGGGGACTTGTGTGCAAAACCGTGCAGATAAATCTGCGTGACAACACGTTAAAAACTGCCGACAGACAAGGAAAGCTTGAATTTGAAAGCTGTGTATCGGGTGTAATTTTTGACAAAGCATTAGAGCTGTACCGCACAAGCGGCTGGATAGGAAGACCCATAAGAACTTTAGGTGTGCGCGCAACCGAATTGAGCGAAGAGGCAAATCTCCAGATGTCGTTACTTTCTGATATGAAAAAAATGCAAAAACGAGAAGACGAAGAACGTACCATTGATAATATAAGGAAGCGTTTCGGTCATTTTTCTGTACAAAGAGGCATTATGCTTTCTGACCGAAACTTGTCAGAAATAAATCCTAAAAAACCTCACGATGCTCCGTCTGACAAAATGCAAAATTAAAAATTTTACGTTTTTTGTCGAAATTTCCGAAAGCAAAACTCAGCAAAGGCTCAACCATCGGATTTATACAATATATTGTGTTTTCATTTGCAAAAAGCAACAAAATATGCCAGAAAACGTGATTGACTTTTTGACAAAATTAAATATAATTATTAATTACCGACCTTAAATTTTAATTATCAAGGAGTTTTTATGTTAAATATATTAGGACTTCAGAAACTTACTCTTTTAGACTATCCCGGTCATATGGCATGCACCGTTTTTTTAGGCGGATGCAACTTCCGTTGTCCGTTTTGTCACAACAGGGCATTGGTGGTTAATCCCGATTTTTCTGCCGCAATGGATAAAAATGAGTTTTATTCATTTTTAAAAAAGCGTCAGGGAGTTTTAGACGGCGTATGTATAACCGGCGGCGAGCCTCTTTTGTCAAGCGGAATTTTTGACTTTGCAAAAGAAATAAAAGAACTGGGCTTTAAAATAAAGCTCGACACTAACGGAAGCCTTCCGGACCGTATGACAAAGCTTATAGAAGACAAGTTAATTGATTATGTTGCAATGGATATTAAAAATTCTCAGGCAAAGTACCGCGAAACTGTCGGGTTCGAATCATTTGACATTGCACCGGTTAAAGAAAGTGTAAGCATTTTGCTTTCAGACGTAATTCCGTATGAATTTCGCACGACCTTGGTGCGCGAATTTCATACACCACAAGATATGGTAGAAATAGGCGAATGGATTTCGGGCGCAAAACAGTACTTTCTGCAATCCTTTGTAGACTCAGGATGCCTGATAGGCGAGAACTTAAATCCCCTCACACACGACGAAATAACGGCATTTAAAGACGTTTTAAAACCCTTTGTGCCATCAGTTGAACTGCGCGGAATCGACTAGCAAACAACAATATATTGTGTTTTTTAAAAATTTTTAAACTAGATATTGATTTTTTGAAATTTATATGTTATACTGGTAATACACTTTGAAAATTAAGGGACGAAAATATATACGAAAGAAGGAGAAAATGGCTATGTATCAAGTTACAAAACGTGACGGACTAACAACTGATTTTAACATTCAAAAAATATGTGCTGCTATTACAAAAGCATTTGAAGCACAAGATAAGCAATATCATCCTACCACCATTGATTTGCTTGCTCTTAAGGTAACCTCGGATTTTGAACCAAAAATAAAGGACGGAAAAATTGCCGTTGAGGATATTCAGGACAGCGTTGAAAGCGTTCTTATTCAGGCAGGCTACAGCGATGTTGCCAAGGCTTATATTCTCTACCGCAGACAAAGAGAAAAAATCCGTAATATGAAGTCTACTATCTTAGACTATAAAGAGCTCGTTGACAGCTACGTTAAAGTTACCGACTGGCGCGTTAAAGAAAACTCTACCGTTACATATTCGGTTGGCGGTTTGATTTTAAGCAACAGCGGCGCTATTACAGCTAACTACTGGCTCTCTGAAATCTATGATGACGAGATTGCAAATGCACACAGAAATGCAGACATTCACCTTCATGACCTTTCAATGCTTACAGGCTACTGTGCAGGTTGGTCTTTAAAACAGCTCATTCAGGAAGGTCTTGGCGGTATTTCAGGTAAAATTACATCATCACCTGCAAGCCATCTTGCAACCTTGTGTAACCAGATGGTTAACTTCTTGGGTATTATGCAGAACGAATGGGCAGGCGCTCAGGCATTTTCTTCTTTTGATACCTACCTTGCTCCGTTTGTAAAAGCTGATAACTTATCATATGACCAGACTAAAAAATGCATTGAATCTTTCATCTACGGCGTTAACACACCCAGCCGTTGGGGTACTCAGGCACCATTTTCAAACATTACATTAGACTGGGTTGTTCCGAACGACTTGGCAGAGCTTAATGCTATTGTTGGCGGAAAAGAAATGGACTTTAAATATAAGGATTGCCAGAAAGAAATGGATATGGTTAACAAGGCATTCTTGGAAATCATGATTGAAGGCGATGCTAACGGTCGTGGATTCCAGTATCCTATTCCGACATATTCAATTACCCGCAATTTCGACTGGTCTGAAACTGAAAATAACAAGCTTTTATTTGAAATGACATCAAAATACGGTACTCCGTATTTCTCAAACTATATCAACAGCGATATGGAACCAAGCGATGTTCGCAGTATGTGTTGCCGTCTGCGCTTAGACCTGCGTGAGCTGCGTAAAAAATCAGGTGGTTTCTTCGGCAGCGGTGAAAGCACCGGTTCTGTCGGTGTTGTTACCATCAACCTGCCGAGAATCGCATTTTTGGCTGAAAATGAAGAAGACTTCTACCGCCGCTTAGACAAGCTTATGGATATTTCGGCTCGTTCATTAAAAATTAAACGTACCATTATATCCAAGCTTTTAGATGAGGGACTTTATCCTTACACCAAACGTTATCTCGGCGATTTCAGCAACCACTTCTCTACTATCGGTTTGATCGGTATGAATGAAGTAGGTCTGAATGCAAGCTGGTTAAAAGAAGATTTAACAAGTGCAAAAACTCAGAAATTTGCGCAGGATGTTTTAAATCATATGCGTGAACGTCTGTCAGATTATCAGGAAGAATACGGCGACCTTTATAACTTAGAGGCAACACCGGCTGAATCAACAACCTATCGTTTTGCAAAACATGACAAGGCTCGTTATCCCGAAATTATTACAGCAAACGAAAACGGTACACCGTATTATACAAACAGCTCACATCTTCCTGTTGGATATACAGAAGACATCTTTGATGCTCTTGATGTTCAGGATGAGCTGCAGACACTTTATACATCAGGTACAGTATTCCACGCATTCTTGGGCGAAAAGCTTCCTGACTGGAAAGCAGCAGCAAACCTTGTTAAAAAGATTGCAAACAACTATCGTTTGCCGTATTACACATTGTCACCGACATATTCTGTATGTAAAAATCACGGCTATCTCGCAGGCGAACAGTACACCTGCCCACACTGCGGAGAAACAGCCGAGGTATACAGCCGTATTACCGGATATTACCGTCCTGTTCAGAACTGGAACGATGGTAAAACTCAGGAATTTAACGACCGTAAGGTTTATGACATCGAAAATTCCAAGCTTACACACGAGGGTGTAAAGGCAGCAGCTAACGATGCTCCTGCTTGCGCAGTAAGCGACAGCGGCAAACATGTTTATCTGTTTACCACCAAAACCTGCCCTAACTGTAAGTTAGCTGATGCAATGCTTTCTCGCGCTGATGTATCATTTGAAAAAATGGATGCAGAAGAAAACGAAGCTTTAGTAAATCAGTTCGGCATTAAGCAGGCTCCGACCTTAGTAGTTGTAGACGGAAACGAAGCAAAAGCTTATGCTAACCTTTCGGATATAAGAAAGTATGTTGAAAATATACAAGCATAATTAAATAAAAAAAACTGTCGCTTTCGCGACAGTTTTTTTATAATACCTCACCATCAAATTGCTCAAACTCGCCTGCAAACAATACTTCTTCAACAATTTTAGCCGCATCTGCTATGCATCCGCTGCAGCTGCGAAGCGGTCCTGACTTTAAATCACGGCAAACAATTGATTTGTTCATTTCTTTGAACTTTTCTGCAAGCTCTTTGCCAAGAGCGTAACTTGAACGTTTTGTTGCAGGATTTTCCATATTACCATCGCTGTTTTTAAGACCTGCTAAAATCATCATTGCACTTACTGCACCGCAGGTTTCCATAAGTCCTGCCATTCCCAGACCTAATGCCTCGGTCATACGAAAAGCGTCCTGCTCGTTTACACCAAATATATCACAATAAGTGCAAACAACCGCCTGACAGCAGTTGTATCCTTTGTCGTGCTTAGCTACTGCTAAATCTACTCTGCTCTTTTGCATATTAATTATCTCCTTTGTATGTATTTAATAGTATTTTACACAAAACAAGACAAAAAATCAATATACAATTTGACTTTAAGTGATTTTTAAGATAAAATAAAACCAAACCAATGAAAGGAATTTTAATAATGGACTTTTTTGAATTCATAAAAAGCAGAAGAACAATACGCAAATTTAAAAGCACACCTCTTACAGCAGAGCAACTTAAAAGATATATAGATGCTGCACGTGTCGCACCGTCTGCGGCAAATATGCAACCTCTTAAATATATTGCAGTATCAAACCCCGATATGTCTGAAAAGATTTTTCCGTTTGTTAAATGGGCGGGCTATTTAGCAGGTGAATATAATCCAAAAGACGGCGAACATCCTACTGCATATGTTGCAGTTTGTGCCGATACCGACATCCGTCAGAGCGGTTATGATGTTGATATGGGAGCAGCTGTTGAAAATATGATTTTAGCTGCTTTAGCTGACGGAGTTGGCTCTTGCTGGATTGGCTCAATTGACCACGAAAAGATAAGCGAGCTTTTAGAAATTCCTGATAATCTTAAGCTTTTGTGTGTACTTGCCTTGGGTTATCCGGCTGAAACACCCGAAGAAACCGTGATTTGCGATGAATCTGTTAAATATTTTATCGGCGAAAACGGAAATCTGCACGTTCCTAAACGTTCGATTGATGATGTATTAATTAAAACATTTTAAGACGGAGTGACTATATGAAAAACTATCAATGGATTTTCTTTGATTTAGACGGCACACTTACCGATTCTGCAAACGGAATCATCAATTCGGTTGAATATTCATTAACAAAATTCGGAATTTTTAACACCGACCGCGAAAAGTTGTTTAACTTTATCGGACCTCCGCTTGTTGATGCATATATGGCTGTATTTGGCTTTTCGCAAGAAAAAGCTGAGCTTGCAGTTAAGTATTACCGCGAGTATTATCCCGAGCATGGTCTGTTAGACAATTCTGTTTATGCCGGTGTAGAAGATGCCTTAAAAACTCTTAATGCTGCAGGCAAAACCTTAATAATAGCAACTGCCAAGCCGGAGCCTTTTGCAAACAAGGTTTTAGAGCATTTTGACCTTTTAAAATACTTTAAAGCTGTTGCGGCTTCTCAGTTCGGCGGACCTAGAATTAAAAAATCGCAGGTTATTGAATACGCATTTACATTAGATAATATTACAGACAAGTCTAAAGTGGTTATGGTAGGTGACAGAGAAAATGATGTAAGCGGCGCAAAAGTAAACGGCATTGATTGTATCGGTGTTTTATACGGTTACGGAAGCCGTGAAGAGCTTACCGAAGCCGGTGCAACCTATATTGCCGAGACGCCACAGGATATATGTGATATAATATTAAAAGAGAACGGATAATCCGTTCTCTTTTAATATTATATTCTTTTAGATAATACACCTGTATTTTCTTCTCTGAATTTTTGAAATCTGCCCTCTTCAATACTTTCTCGTATCTCTTTCATAAGGTTATTATAAAAATACAGATTATGCATAACCGCAAGACGCATACCAAGCATTTCTCCGGCTTTTAAAAGATGTCTTATATATGCTCTTGAATAATTACGGCAGGTAGGACAGTTACAAGTCGGGTCAATAGGCGAATTATCGCGTTCGTACTTTTTATTGTTAATATTGATTACACCTGCTTTTGTATTTAAATGTCCGTGTCGTGCGTTACGGCTCGGCATTACACAATCAAAAAAGTCAATTCCGCGCGCAACGCCCTCTATAATGTTTTCAGGTGTACCCACACCCATTAAATAACGCGGCTTGTTCTCGGGCGCATAAGGAAGTGTTGCATCTAAAATTTCGTACATTTCTGCATGAGTTTCGCCTACTGCTAAACCACCTATTGCGTATCCCGGCAAATCAAGTTTAGCGATATTTTTCATATTGTTAATTCTTATATCAGGAAAAAGTCCGCCCTGATTTATTCCGAACAAAAGCTGATTTTTGTTAATCGTTCCCTCAAGCGAATTAAGGCGGTTAAGCTCTGTTTTACAGCGCTCGAGCCAACGTTCTGTACGTTCAACACTGTTTTTGGTATATTCACGGTTTGAACGTGCCGGAATGCATTCGTCAAAAGCCATTGCAATTGTAGAGGCAAGGTTTGACTGAATTTGCATACTCTCTTCAGGTCCCATAAAAATTTTTCTTCCGTCGATATGTGAATTAAAGAATACGCCCTCTTCTTTTATCTTGCGTATTGAAGCAAGCGAAAACACCTGAAATCCGCCCGAATCGGTAAGAATCGGTCTGTCCCATTTCATAAACTGATGAAGTCCGCCCAAATCGCGCACAACATCATCACCAGGGCGCACATGCAGATGATAAGTATTTGAAAGCTGAACCTGACAACCCAAATCTTTTAAATCCTCGGTAGAAACTGCTCCTTTAATTGCCGCTACCGTTCCTACATTCATAAACACAGGAGTTTGTATAACACCGTGAACAGTTGTAAATTCACCACGACGGGCGTTGCCCTCTTTTGCCAATAACTTAAACATTTTATCTCACCTTTTAACTGTTTTATACTATAAACATCGCACCGCCGACGACAACGGTTTGTGTGATTTTGTAGGGCAGGGGCTTGCTCCTGCCGCATTGTTTTTTTCGGAACGAGCAAGCCCGTTCCCTACAACGTTATTTTGAAAAATATTATTTAAACAATAAACATTGCATCTCCAAAACTGAAGAAACGGTATTTTTCTTTAACCGCCTCACGATAGGCGGCAAGCACATTATCTCTGCCGGCCAGTGCCGAAACCAGCATAATAAGCGTAGATTGTGGCAGATGAAAATTAGTAATAAGCGCATCTATCATTTTAAATTTGTATCCGGGATATATAAAAATATCCGTCCATCCGCTGCCCGAATGCATCTTGCCGCTATCGTCTGACAGAGTTTCGACAACGCGTGTGCTTGTAGTGCCTACACATATTATTCTTCCGCCGTTTTGTTTTGCTTTATTTATTTTTTGAGCAGTTTCTTCGTCAACCGTGTAAAACTCTGAGTGCATTTTATGCTCTTCTATAACATCAACTTTTACAGGTCTGAATGTTCCCAACCCTACATGCAAGGTTACAAAGGCAAGGTCTGCTCCCTTTTTCTTTATTTCTTCCAAAACATCGTTTGTAAAATGAAGACCTGCTGTAGGAGCGGCTGCTGAGCCGTCTACCTTTGAATATACTGTCTGATAACGTTCTCTGTCTTCAAGCTTTTCGTGGATATACGGCGGCAGGGGCATCTCGCCAAGCTCGTCTAAAATTTCGTTAAATATTCCGTTGTACGAAAACTTAACCAAGCGGTTGCCGTCGTTTACAATATCTAAAATTTCTGCCTTAAGCTTTCCGTCACCAAACACTACTTTGTGACCCGGTCTGGCTTTTTTGCCGGGGCGCACTATTATCTCCCACACGTCGTCTTCTTTTTGGCTGAGTAATAAAAACTCAATAACCGAGCCTGTATCCTCGCGCTTTCCAAACAAGCGTGCAGGCAAAACTCTGGTATTATTTAAAACCAGACAGTCGCCCTCTTTTATATAGTTTAAAATATCTTTAAAATGCCCGTGCGTTCTTTCTCCGGTAACCTTATCAAGCAGCAACAGTTTAGATGACGGTCTGTCACCTAACGGAGTTTGGGCGATAAGCTCTTCGGGCAACTCGTAATCAAAATCTTTTACGTCCATTTTATGTCCTTTCAGATATCAGAACACATCAACCAACCTGTGTTCCGACAAAGTAATATTCTAAAATTTCTTTATAATTATATCCGTTATCTGCCATACCTTTAGCGCCCCACTGGCTCATTCCTACGCCGTGACCCCAACCACGACCCGAAAATACAAAGTCTCCGTCAGCGCTGCTTTCAGCAGCTTCTAAAGTAGTCACTCCCTCAGCAGACAGAATGGATATTGCACCACCTGCACCCATTATTCCGTCTTTTGAAATAAGCTGTGTATCAGCATTTATATCAATCTGCGTAAAGGTATTATATTTATCTAAAGCGCACACACTCACACCGGATGGTTGTTCTCCGTTTCTGTACACATTAAAAGCAGTACTGTAAAGACCGAGCACCCAACGTATGTTTTCACGCATATATTCTTTTTCTCCCTCTGTTCCGACAAAGATTGTTTTTATTGCTCTGCCGGAGTCAGAATATTCTACTTTAACATCTGTTATGTCGCCAATATTAACATCACGCGATGCAAGCTTTTCTTTAAGTTCTGCTGCGGTAAATGTCATTTCCCATTTTGAATATGATGCCTCATCAGCATTTTCATAAGGGTCATCAACACTTATAAGGTAGGGCTTGTTTTCTCCCCCCCACGCATCATTTGCAGTTCCTGTTTTTCCTCCGCTTGATGCAAAGAAATAAACGTCAGCAGGTTTACCCTCGTAAAGCACTACCTCACCATGAGTTTCTGCAATCGCCTTGTTAGATGCAGGATGCTCAATCGACACACCGGCATATGCCTGAGAGTTTGTTGTGTTATCAAGATTAAATCCATATTTCTGATATTTATTAAGATTCATCATCGCAAAGGTACGCGACACAACCGACTGCGCCTTAACTGCCTCGTAATTCCAGCTTGCACTTACCTCACGTGGAACAACACCGCATAAGTAATCGTCAAAACCGACTAAATTTACAATAGTCATATCGCCCGTATCACGACGCATAATCTGAATTTCTCCACGATATTCCTTGCCGTCTATTGCAATATTACCGTCTGGCGCGCCTGCTGTAAAATAAAGCGAATCGTCTTGTACACTAATCCATATTACATCATTTACATATACCAAAACGCATTTATCACTCGGTAATTTAACATCTGCCGATAATTCTGCCGCAGCAGCATTTGCCTTTTCATTTTCAGAAAACGCACCTGCCGATACATAAAAACTGCCGTTTTTATACACCACATACGCAGAATATCCCTCAGCCTTAAGTGCCGCCTGTTTTTCCCATGCAGCTTGATAGTTGTCATATGTATCAGGCGTAATTACGTGATATAAGGTATCTTTTTTAACCGTAATTTCGTCAACGCTTTCGTCTTGCGTAAGACTGTAACGTTCATCGTCACCAACTACCGATATAGCTATTCCGCCGCCGGATGAAATGACACAGCTATCCTTTGCCGAGCTGCCGTAAAAAAGACCTATTTTAATTGTTTCGGGCACTTCGTCATAGGCATAGCCCATCAATCCCGATATCGTAACAGTACTTATTATTAAAAATACTGCCAACATTGTTTTAAACAAGCTTTTCATATCATTTTTCCTCTTTTGTTGTTTCGTAGACCTTATATTGCTTCCAGATACTTTCAAGGTCTTCAAGATTTTTATAAACAGTTTCTTTTTTGTGTGCTCCTAATGCAACAATCAGCGCATTCATAAGACTAAAAGGCGCAACAAGCGAATCAACAAACGATTCCATATCGCTTCGCGCATAAAGGCAATAATCTGCTGTTTCTTTAATTGGCGACATTGCACCATCGGTAACTCCAACCACTGTTCCTCCGATAGATTTTGCATATTTAAGTGCATTTACCGTACGGTTTGAATATCTCGGAAAGCTTATACCAATAACCACGTCGTCAGAGCTTACACGGTAAAGCTGGTCTATAATTTCGCTTACGCCTACCGAGTTGATAATGCGCACATCGTCAAAAATAAGGTTAAGATAATACCCTAAAAAGCTGGCAAGAGCAGATGCTGAACCCAAGCCTATTATGTAAACCCTTCGTGCCTGTGCAATTTTTTCAACTGCACGGTTAAACTCTTCTTCATCAATTGCCGCTAATGTTGAGCGAATTTTGTCGATATCTGAGTTTAAAACAGATGTAAGTATGCCTTCGCTTTCCATTCGCTCGTATGCGATATCCATTCGCTGAACGCTGGTAAGACGTGTTTTGGCATATTCTAAAACCGCCTTTTGAAAATGCTGATATTTTTCGTATCCCAACTCTGTCGAAAAGCGCACAACCGTAGCCTCGCTTACACCGGTAACCTCAGACAAACGGCTGACGTTCATAAATGCAGCTTTTTCAAAATGCGCAAGAACAAAGCGGGCAATGCTTTTGTGTCCCTTGCTCATTTTGTCGTAATTTTCTTCTATTCTGCTGATTACATCCATAACAATATCTTCTTTCGTATTTTTTAATATATAAATTTATTTTAACGACGGTAAATATTTATATGATTCTTCTAAGGAACGAAACACCATGATATTGATATTTTATCATAAATATTATATAATTGCAAACTATTACTTTTAAATGTGCCCAAATAAAAAATTTTATTCATTTTTTTAATATTTATACCAAAAAATATTTGACATTTTACACCAACATTTGATAAAAATCTTTTGCTTTCAGCACAAATATGCTTAAAAAATAAGTAAAATCTGCACGTTTAAATCAAATTATGTCGCAATTTAGCAAAATCTTTTATCTTTAATTCGCAACTTTTGACATTTTTTTCCAGTTGCATTGTGTATAATAAGCTTGCAAAAGCAAAAATGGTATCTTTTTATGCCGTAATTATCAGCGCAATTATTTTGGAGGTAGGATAAAATGACAAACAACGAGGTTAACACATTTAAACGCGAACAGCTTTCTAAAAGCAGACAAAATATTCTGTACCGTTTAAGACAGGTCGATTATTTTGAGCTTTCTGAATATATAATTCTTCTTATTTTAGGTCGGGTGGCTATTTTTGGTTCAATCAATCCGTTTTGCATAGCCTTTTTTGCCGCTACCTTTCCTGCTCAAAAAAAGGTGTATGCGATTCCGTTTGCCTGCGTTGGCATAATTTTAAGCGGATTTGGAATTTTGTCTTTAAAATATTTCGGGTCGTTAGCTATTGTGGCAACCTTTGCTTTACTCTTGGGCAACGAGATTTCAAAAAGACCCTGGATTTATGGTCTGATAAGTTCGACGTCTATTTTGTTGAACGGACTGATTTATGTATTTTTTGACGGCTTTTTGTTATACGATGTTTTTATGCTTATAACCGAAAGTGCTTTAACACTTTTATGTTTTTTTGCCTTTAAACGTGCGGCGGCACTTCTAAAAACACTAAAAAACCGCAAAATCCTTGAAAACGAAGAAACACTCTCACTCATCCTCCTTGCCGCCGCCGTAATTTTAAGCATTTCTTCTATACCAAATATGTCAGGCTTAGCGCACATTCTCTCTTCATTAATTATAATGCTTTTATCCCTTACGGGCGGCGCAGCAATTTCGGCAATGGCAGGAACTCTTTTGGGGCTGGTTATAAGTACGTCTGATGTTTTACCCGCTCAGGTAGTAGGCATTTACAGCATTTGCGCAATATCTAGCGGACTTTTAAGACGCTACGGAAAATGGGGAGTGTCGGGCGGATTTTTAATTTCGAACGCAATAGCTGTGCTGTACTTTAACTCATCAACCGTAACTTTTATAGCTTATTATTATATTCTGGCAGCAGCAGCTATTCTGTTTATTCTGCCCGACAGAGTTTTATCTGTTTTCGGTGCAGTTGCAAGAACACCCGGATTTCAGCCGGCTGATGATATAGCAAGCAAACTGAAAACCATTGTAAAACGGCGCCTGAACGAGACATCTGAAGCCTTTTCTGAACTATCGGGTATTTTTAAAGAATTAATCGAAGATAAAATTTCTACCGATTTACGAGATGCAACTCAGGTATTTGAAAAAACAGCCGATACAGTCTGCAAAACCTGCAGTATGAGCCGCTATTGCTGGCAAAAGAACTATAATAACACCTCAAAAATGTTAGAAAAAATGCTTCCTGTAATTAAAGAACGCGGATATGCCGCAGATATTGACTTCAGCCCTAAATTCCGCGAGGACTGCTTAAAATTCGGCGATTTTATATCTGCATTAAACAAAAACTACGAGGCGTATAAAATAAATCTGATGTGGTCCGGCAGAGTGTTAGAGAGCAGATGCTTAGTTGCAGAGCAGTTTGAAAATGTGTCTTCAGTATTAAATAATATCGGCTCACAGTTAGACAGTGACATCGCTCAGGATATGCAATTAGAAAACAAAATAGCAGCTGCTTTAGACCGCAAGGGAATATCAGCAGGCAATATTTGTCTTACAAGCGCTGACGGATTTGAGGTAAGTATGCTTTCCGCTTCGTGCGGAGGAAAGCTCAACTGCTCTACCACAGTTGCCGCTACAATAAGTGAAGCTTTAGGAGTGCCGATGCTGCGCACATCACGCAGTTGCAGCGATGAAGTATGTAAACTGCATTTCAGAGAACAGGAGCGTTACGTTACCGATATTGGTCTTGCTCAGTTAACACGGGACGATACAAAACGAACAGGCGACAGTCTTACGTATACCCTGCTCGACAACGGCAAATTTGTGCTTGCCCTATCCGATGGAATGGGAAGCGGAGCACGCGCAAATCTTCAAAGCACAATAACTGTCGAGCTTATAAAGCGTCTGCTTGGCGCAGGCTTTGACAAAGACACCTCTCTTAAGCTTATTAACAGCGTACTTTTAACGAATACTGAAGAAGAAACCTTTGCTACTGTTGATATGTGTCTTGTTAATCTTTATACAGGCTCTCTTGAATTTATAAAAATAGGTGCAGCAAATTCATACATAAAAAGTAAAAATGATGTAATTTGCATTGAGTCTTCTTCTCTGCCTGCAGGTATTGTTGAAAATCCTGAGGCAGATTGCGCAATATACAGCGCCAACAACGGCGATTACATAATTATGGCTACGGATGGAGTTATAGATGTGCTGGAGCGAAGCGGCAAGGATGCCGTAAAAGAAATTATAACGGCATGCAACAGTTCTTCAGCACAAATTTTAGCCGACTCGCTGCTTTTGGAGGCTGTCCGTCTTTCAGGCGGAAAAATTAAAGATGATATGACGGTACTTTGTGCCGCAATATGTGAGGTGATGTAAATAAAAAGCAGCCGTTCCTTTTGAGGAGCGGTTGCTTTTTATTTTAAGGTATTGCACATTTTTCTTATTTATATATTATACAATGCTTTAACATCAAAAAGATTGAAAAAATTTTTAAAAAAAGTTTTAAAAAAACTATTGACAACGTATATACAATTGTGTATAATGTAATTGTAATAAAAATGATAATCATTATCATTATTAGAAAGGAGTACGAAAATGAAATACTCCAAGCAGCGGGAAATGATTTTAAATTATCTTACCGAAAACAAAAATCATCCTACCGCCGAACAAATTTATACCGACTTAAAACCGGATGCCCCGGCGCTTAGTCTTGCTACTGTATATCGTAATCTTAACCTTTTATGTCAGATTGGCGAAATACAAAAGCTCGACACAGGCGAAACAGTTGACAGGTTCGATGCCGATACCTCAAACCACGCACATTTCATCTGCGAAGATTGCCGCACAGTAACAGATATTTTTATTGATGCAGTCAATCATAAGATGATAATAAACGAGTTGGGAAACGGATTTTCAATCGACCGGCACAAGCTGTTTTTATACGGAAAGTGCTCTTGTTGCAGTCAGGTAAAGCAGTAAAAATTAATTAAAAAACTAAAAATTATGGAGGTCTTTATTATGAAAAAATTTGTATGTCCTGTTTGCGGTTATGTTCACGAAGGAGAAGTAGCTCCGGAAGCTTGCCCGGTATGTAAAGTTCCCGGCAGCAAATTTAAAGTTATGGAAGAGGGCGCAGCACTCGCCGCCGAGCACGAATACGGCGTATATGCTAAAACCGTAAAAAATAATCCTGATATCAGCGAAGAAGATAAAAATTATATTTTTGAACAGCTTATGGCTAACTTTAACGGCGAATGCGCCGAAGTAGGAATGTATCTGTGCATGGCAAGAATCGCACACAGAGAAGGATATCCTGAAGTTGGCCTTTACTGGGAAAAAGCAGCTTATGAAGAAGCTGAGCACGCAGCTAAATTTGCTGAGCTTTTAGGTGAAGATTTAGAACCTAATATGAAAGCTACAACTAAAGATAACTTAAAATGGAGAGTTGACTGCGAATACGGTGCAACTCAGGGTAAATTTGATTTAGCAGCTTGTGCAAAGAAAAACGGCTTAGATGCAATCCACGATACCGTTCATGAAATGGCACGCGACGAAGCTCGTCACGGTAAAGGCTTAGAAGGTCTTTTAAACAGATACTTTAAATAAAAATATTAGTTACGAAAGAAGGAAGCATCAATGCCAAGTGCCGGCAAAAGACTCTTTGCTTTAATAAATTATCCCAGAACTTTTCCGGTTTATTTATGCACAATGTGTTCTAGGCAAAAACATCTGATTAAAGCAGATGTTGCACGTTGGAACGAAATTAACGGAATAACTTTTAGTTTATTTAAGTCCCTTAATTGGTATATGACATACAAAAAAGAATTCCGAAATCTTATTCAACATCGTTTGAAAAATCCATCGCGCACAGCTTTATCATGGATACATTTTGCAATTGCCCGCATATTATGGAAGCCCTTAGAAACCCTGTATATAAATACAGAAGATATTGGTGGCGGCTTATATATTCAGCACGGCTTCTCTACTATTATAAGCGCAAAGAAAATAGGAGAAAACTGCAGAATATATCAGCAGGTAACCATCGGATACAGGCGAGATGCCAGTCCACCGGTTTTAGAAGATAATGTTTCTGTCACCTGCGGCGCAAAAGTTTTAGGAGATATAACTATGCATTCAGGCAGCTTAGCTGCAGCCGGCGCTGTGGTTTTAAAGGATGTTCCCGAAAATGCTATCGTTGGCGGAGTTCCTGCCAAAATAATCAGATACAAAGATGAAGATGACATCTGGTTTCAGGGATAAAAGAAATTATTATAAAAATTAAAATAGGGGTTGCATCGCAGCCCCTACATAAAAAAAGTGGTGATAAAAATGATAGAAAATTATACGGTTTGTAATTGTATGCAGGTTAGTTATAATGATATAGCAGATGCAATGCACAAACTTACAAAATTCGACGATGTGCTCAGTACTTTTACGCACGTACAGCAGGCGACCAATTGTTCAACAGGTTGCGGCGGCTGTCATCAGAAAGTGCTTGATATAATCTCAGAGATTATGAACGGCGCATCTGTATAAAAAATTTTCGGCTTACAAACGGTTAAATCCGTTATGTATAAATTTTAGCTTTTCTACTTATACTACTACCCTAAATTAAAACAGACAGGAGGCGATTCCATTGAAAAAGTACGCTTGTCCTTGCGGATATGTTTACGATCCTGAACTCGGCGATCCGGATAACGGAGTTGCAGCAGGAACTGCATGGGAGGATGTTCCCGAAGATTGGGTATGCCCCGTATGCGGACTTACAAAAGATGCTTTTGAAGAAGAATGAATTACAAGCAAATTCAAACAGTTGCAGCAAATTACACTTTGCCGCAACTGTTTTTGTTTTATATATCTCGCTTTAATATGCTGTGGCTTTGCAGCATATTTTTTTGTTTTAACAGTTGACATATTATAAAAAAAATGTTATAATATATAAAAAGTAACCAGTTAGTTGGTTTTTGTTTGGAGGAAATTTTATGACTTTAGCAGAAATAAAAAGTAAGATAATTAAGGCTATTGACGAAAACAAAGCCGAAATTATAAAAATAGCAGAACAGATTTTAAACAATCCCGAAACGGGTTATAAAGAAGAAAAAACCTCTGCTCTTACCCGCAAGGTGTTTGATTCTTTATCACTCCCATATCAATATCCGCTTGCTAAAACTGCAGTTAAGGCTACATTAGGCAAAAAAAGCAACAAGCCTAACGTTTGCATTATCGGCGAAATGGATGCTTTAAGCTGTAACGGGCATCCGTTTGCATCAGCAGACGCGATAGCGCACGCCTGCGGACATCACGCGCAAATGGCATCTATGTTAGGGGCGGCAATCGCTCTTAAAAAAAGCGGTGTTATTGATGATTTAGACGGAAATATTTCGTTTTTTGCAGTCCCTGCTGAAGAATTTATAGAGCTTGAATACAGAAAAAGTCTTAAAGACAATGGCGAAATCAGCTACTTTGGCGGAAAACAGCAGTTAATAGCCGAGGGTGCATTTGATGACGTAGATATGGCTCTTATGCTGCACGCACAGCCAAACGAAGAAAAACCAAAGGTTTATGTTAGAGGATATAATCTAGGATTTTTAGCAAAAACCATAACATTTCGCGGCAAGGCAGCTCACGGCAGCAAGCCATTTGAGGGAACAAACGCATTAAATGCGGCGGCACTTGCTCTTATTGGAATACACTCAAACCGCGACACCTTTAAGGAGGAAGACAGAATCCGCATCCATCCGATTATAACCAAGGGCGGCGATGTAGTAAATTCCGTTCCCGATGAGGTATGTATTGAAACCTATGTGCGAGGTGCAAGCTTTGAAGCAATAAAAAAAGGCAACGACGCGGTTATGCGTTCGGCAAGCGGTGCGGCTCAGATGATAGGTGCAACTGTTGAAACAGAAGATATACCCGGATACTTACCTTTATCTGAAAGCCCAGAGCTTTCCGAAGTTTTTGAAAATGTTTGCAAAGAAGTTATCGGAAGCGATGCTTTAGTATACAACGAACCGGTCACCGGTTCGACAGATATGGGCGATTTAAGCTATGTTCTGCCGGCAATTCAGCCATCCATCGGCGGATTTTCGGGAAATCTTCACGGCAAAGAATTCGTTGCCGTTGACAAAGAAACAGCATACGTTCTTTCGGCTAAGCTGTTGGCACTTACCGCAGCAGAGCTGTTATATGACGGAGCTAAAAAAGCAACAGCAGTAAAAGAATCATTTAAAGCGCAAATGACAAAAGACGAATATATGAACTATTTAAAAGGAGAATGATAATATGTGGACTGAAGAAAAACTTAACGAAATGCTGACTACCCCGTCACAAGCCTTAATCGATGATATGAAAAAAATCGAAGGCGACATTATGGTATTGGGTGCAGGCGGAAAAATGGGTCCTACTCTTTGTGTACTGGCTAAAAATGCGGCAAAAGCTGCAGGTGTTGATAAAAAAATATATGCTGTATCACGCGGTTCTGACCCGATTGCAACCCAGCTTATGAAAGATAACGACATCGAAGTTATTGCAATGGACCTTTTAGACAAAGAAAAGCTTTACTCTCTGCCGGAGGTAGAAAATATAATCTATATGGCAGGAAAAAAATTCGGCACAGACGGAAACGAATGGCAGACCTGGGCTATGAACTCTACTCTTCCTGCTTTTGTTGCAGATAAGTTCAAAAAATCAAACATTGTTGTTTTCTCTTCGGGAAATATTTATCCTATTGTTAAGCTTTCTGACGGTGGATGCAGAGAATGCGACAAAATCGGACCTATCGGCGAATATACAATGAGTTGTCTTGCCAGAGAGCGTGCATTTGAATATGCCGCTAATACTTTTGGCACAAAAGTATTTATATACAGACTTAACTTTGCAGTAGATTTAAGATACGGAGTTTTGTTTGATGTTGCAAACAAAATATTAAACGATACACCGATAAGCCTTTCTACCCCTTGCTTTAACTTTATCTGGCAGGGCAGCGCAAACGAAATTGCAATAAGAGGCTTGCTCCACGCAGAAGCTCCTGCAAAAATTATGAACGTAACCGGTCCTGAAACCGTTTCTATCAAAAAGGCTGCGTTAGAGCTTGGCGAATACTTAGGCAAAAAACCTGTTTTCGAGGGCGAACCGGGTAACGATGCCTACTTAAACGATGCATCGCTTGCAATGGAAACCTTCGGTTATCCTGCAGTTTCTGCTAAAACTCTTATTCGCTGGCAGGCTGAATACATTAAAGACGGCGGAAGAACTCTGGATAAGCCGACACACTTTGAAGAACGAAAAGGCAGTTATTAATTTTTGCAATCAGAAAGGATTGATATAAATGACCAGACACGAAATTGCTTTAAAAAAGCTGGCAGAGGGAACAGTTATTCCGGCTACTCCCTTAGCACTTGATAACAACAGAAAATTAAACGAAAAAGACCTGCGTCTTTTAATGAACTATTACTTAGCAAGCGGTGCAGGCGGTATTGCAACTGCAGTACATACAACTCAGTTTGAAATCAGAAAACCCGAAATTGCTCTTTTCGAGCCGGTTTTAAAAATAGTTTCTGAAGAAATTGATAAGTTTGAAAAAGAAAATGACACAGTAATCGTTAAGGTTGCAGGTGTCTGCGGACCTGTTGTGCAGGCAACAAAAGAAGCAGAGCTTGCTAAAAAATACGGCTATGATGCTGTTCTTTTAAGCCCGGGCGGATTAAATCATTTAAGCGAAGACGAAATGATTGAGCGCACAAAAGCGGTTGCTGCTGTTATGCCGGTTATCGGTTTTTATCTGCAGACAGCAGTTGGCGGTCGTGTTTTCTCTTACAATTACTGGGAACGTCTTTGCGCAATTGATAACGTGGTTGCAATTAAGTGTGCATCATTTAACCGTTATCAGACCTTAGAGGTTGTTCGTGCAGCAGCAATGTCAGAGCGCAGCGACAAAGTTACACTTTACACAGGTAATGATGACAACATTGTAATTGACTTGCTTACAAAATATAAATTTGACAAAAATGGCAAATCTGTTGTAAAAGCATTCGAGGGCGGATTACTCGGACATTGGTCTGTATGGACAAATAACGTAGTAAATATGTTTAAAATGCTTAAATCTGAAAAAGATAAAGATACTATCTCAACCGAACTTTTAACATTAGCCGCAGAGGTAACTGATGCAAACAGCGCATTCTTTGATACTGCAAACGGTTTTGCAGGATGCATTGCAGGTCTGCACGAGGTTTTACGCCGTCAGGGACTTATGGAAAACATTTTGTGCTTAAATCCTGATGAAACGTTATCAGCAGGTCAGCTTGAAGAAATCGACCGTGTATACCGTGCATATCCGCACTTAAATGACGATGCCTTTATTAAAGAAAATATCGAAAGCTGGAAATTAACGGTGTAAGCTATGGAACAAAGCAAAAAAACTGCTATAACCAAGCAAAAAATCTTAGATGCAGCCGAAGCTGAATTTTCGGCAAACGGCTTAGCGGCAGCCCGTGTTGATGCGATAGCAAAATCGGCAGGTGTCAACAAGCAGCTTATATACGCTCATTTCGGAAGCAAAGAAGGGCTTTATTCAACTATTTTGGATATTGTTTATAAAAGACTTTCGCATTATGAAGAGATTATCTCGAATATTGAATTTTGCGGTATAGACACCATACGCAAGGTAGTTTTGGAATACTTTAATTTTTTGGTAACTAATCCTACCTATGTAAGACTTTTACTCTGGGAAAACTTGAATAATGCGAGCTATATGGGCGATATTAAGACCTCATTGTTTTCAGGTACGGAAAACATGCTGAAAAAAGGTGTCGAGGCAGGAGTCTTTAAGAAAAATCTTGACATAGAACAAACTGCAATGTCAATAAGCATGTTCTGCTTTTCGGCATTTTCAAACGTTCACACGGTATCAAAGCTTTTAGGCAGAGATTTAAGCGCGCCAAAAGAGCTTGAAAAACGTGCTGAGCACATCGCCGATGTAATTACCAAGTACATTTTATATGGCGAAGAATAATTATGCGTTTCACCCTCTTTTAAGGGTATAATAAAGCTTCGTTTATTATGCGAAACGAAAACTCCACACAATAAACATGAAAAGTATGCAGGGGAAGATTTAATCTGCCCCTGCATACTTTTTTAATTTTATTAACTTTATACTTAATAAGACCGAAATTATTGTTCATTTAAAATGATTGCTTCTGTTACAGGTATGCAGTTTTGCAAATCTTCCCATAACAGAATTTTTGCGGTGTCGTACGATTTTGTACTGGTAAAGTTGATGTCTTCAAATTCAAACCTAACCGGTTGCATATCAACTAATTTATTGCCTGCATAAAGCGCAAGAATTATCTTACAATCTTCTTTGGTATCAATTAATTTTACCGAATAACCATCGAATGTTACACATTGAAAAAAGATTTTTTCGGCATTGACAAACGGCGCGTTGCTTCCTTCGATTATAATTTCGTTAAATTGTTTTTCTGTTCCGTGATAATATACAGTCGCTAAAGAAGAGCAACCGTCAAATGCCTGATTGCCAATGCTTGTTATGCTGTCAGGAAGTGTTATGCTTGTTAAATTGCTGCAATTCAAAAAGGCAGAGCTGCCGATAGCTGTAACCGCATAACCGTCTAAAACATCAGGAATTATTACTGCATTACCCGAAATTAATGTATCCACAGCAGTAATTGTTACTTTTCCGTCTTTTACTGTGTAGGTGTAACTGCCTGAGCTTTGAGATTCTTCTTCGTATTCATAATTGTAGATAATGTTTGCATTTTTAAAATAATTATTGCCTGAGTAAATATAAAGGCTGTTAAACTTTTCTTCCGTGCCTTCGTAATATACCGTTTCTAATGATACACAATCTTTAAATGTGTAATAATCTATTTCGTACATAGATTTGGGTACTACGATTGTTTTAAGGCTTGAGCATTCTGAAAATGCATAAGAAAGAACTGCCTCGAGGTTTTGGGGCAGAACCACATTTTCTAAATATGTATTGTGCCGAAATGCACTGCCGCAAATATAATTCACATTTTGGGGAACGGTATAGCTCGTATCAGTTTTTTTTGCAGGATAACAAATAAGATTACTTCCGCTCACATTAAATAACACACCGTCAATAACTACAAAATCTTTATTTCCTTCTTCTATGTTTATTACCTTCAGATTTTTACAATTAAAATCGCCGTGAATACCTACTAAATCTTTATTTAGTGTAATAGTTTCGAGATAATTCGAGCTAATTCCAGGTCCGTAAATCACATCGATGTCTTCGGGAAGCTTATACGATGTATTAGTTTTGCCCATTGGGTAACATTCAAGAAATTTTTCTCCGAAAGCAGTCTCTCTGAAAAGAACACCGTCTATAGAGAAATACCAGTTATTTCCCTCTTCTACAAATATATCCGTCAGCAAAGGACAATCGTTAAATTCTGAATATCCAATACTCCAAACTGTAGAAGGAATTGAGATTGAGGTTATGTTTTTACAATCTCCGAATCCGCTAATGCCTACAACGGGATAACCGCCCAAGGTTGCAGGAATGACAACATCGCCCGATATAGATTCATCCACAGCCCAAATCACAGCTTCGCCTGAGCTTACAGAATAGCTATAGCAGTCAGGATCTTCAGGCTCTTGTGTGGGTTCAGGCTCAGGGGCAGGCGATTCGCTGTCAGGATTATCTTCAGCAGAATCGTCATTTAGTATCGAACCATCCGACAGGATTATTTGTGCATTCAGAAAACTATCGTTTCCTTCGCTTATCTTAATAGCCTCAAAATCTGCTTTTAAGCCTCCGAAATATACCGTTTGAAGTGCCGTACAATCACAGAATGCATCTTGGTTGATGGCAGTTACGCAAGATGGTATTGTAATTTTAGTAAGTGCTGAACATTCCCTGAATGCAGAATTACCGATTTTGGTTACTTTGTCGGGAATGGTTACCGTTTTAAGACTCGTACAACCTCTAAATGAAGAGCTGCCGATTTTGGTTACATTGGCAGGAATTTTAATACTTTTTAACATATTGCAGTTTTCAAAAGTATATTCAGGAATTTCTTTTATATTTTTAGGAAGAGTGATTACCTTTAATGCCGAACAATCTTTAAAGGCACATCTGTCGATTTCGGTTACACTGTCGGGTATTGTGATGCCCAACAAAGCTGTACACTTAAAAAACGCATAACCGCCCAACGATTCAACAGTTTCGGGAATTGTAACATTTTTTAAAGCCGAGCAGTTTCTGAATGCATAATCTCGGATTTTAATAACTCCTTCGGGAATTAAAACATCAGTCACAAGAGTGCAATCCATAAAAGCAGAATTGCCGATTTCGGTCAACGGATAACCGCCAAAAGAATCAGGAACAGTAATAATGCCCGACGCAGAAGTATCTACATCGGTAAGTATTGCTTCATCAAACGAAATTGTATAATAAAATACCCCCTCTTTAACAGCACCTACAGGCACCGCACCGAAAAACGACATACACATTATAATAAATAAAACAATTAACAAAAGCTTTTTTGTCATAATATCACCCTAAAATAAATTTATTTATAAATAATATTCTAGCACTAAGCTTTAGGAAAATCAAGTAAAATGCTTTGTTAGTGCATTAAAAACCGACATTTCTTCTTTTTTAGGTGGGTTCACTTTTTATATTGATTTTTATTTCTTTATTTGTTATAATAAACTTGCGACGTAAATTAATATAATCATTAAGAATGCGTGTATTTTTATACCTTCGGTAAAAATGCATGCTCTATTTTCACATGCTTCTTAATGATGTTGAAAATTTGCGTCGCAGCGAGAGTTGTGCATTTTTCGGTGCATCGGCTCTCGGTGCACCTTTTTTGTTTTACATATAAAACGGTGCACCTTGCAGGCTCTGTTATTGCGACACAAAAGAACCCACCTTTTTAGGTGGGTTCACTTTTTATATTGATTTAATACTACTCTTATGCCCGGTCAGACTTACAATTTCGTCCTCATTGGTCGAAACCGGCATATCTATTGTAAAGCTGTAATTTCTAAGACCGTCTTCTTCAGAAAAGTCAACCGAAACATCGTGTATATTAATATTTCGTTTTTTAAACTCTTCCATCAGATATTTTTGGTATCCCTCTTCTTTTACACCCTTTATGATAAGCTTTTTAGGTCTTATTCTTTTGTTTTTATGAAAATTAAGATGCAAAATAATCTGAGCAATCAAAATTATAAATGTAGCAGAAATACCTATTATATAAAGACCCGAGCCGATTGCCATACCGATACCCGAGGTTGCCCATATTCCTGCCGCTGTTGTTAAGCCTGTTATTGTGTTTTTATGCACAAAAATCATACCTGCGCCCAAAAAACCTATTCCGCTTGCTATGGTCGATGCCACACGCGACGGGTCAAGACGAACATCTGCCGCGTGAAACGCAGAATCTGTTACCAAATCAAAAAATGCATACTTAGAAATTACCATCATAAGTGCCGCACCGCAAGCCACAACAAAATGCGTGCGCACACCTGCCTCTTTAGAGCGGTTTTTTCGCTCCATACCAACAATCATACCACAGATTCCTGCAAGCAGAATTCTTGTTATGTACTCTACCTGCTGCAAATCCCAAAACATAACTTTTACATCTCCTTTTTAAATTAAAACTGTCATAATACACAACTATGCAAACAAATAAATTAAAATTACTTATTTAAGTAAATCTTCGTAAACTTCTTTTATTCCCGAATAAACAAACTCAGGCTTGGTTTCGCTTGCTTCTAAATCTTCTAAGGTTCCCTCGCCGCTTAAAACAAATATTGTGCTTATTCCGGCATTTACGCCGCAAGCAATATCTGTGTAGAGACGGTCTCCGATAAGTACAGTTTCACCGGCTGAAAAACCGCTTTTTTCGATTGCTGCCAAA
Organism: Clostridia bacterium; assembly: GCA_017546245.1. Taxonomy (GTDB): domain Bacteria; phylum Bacillota; class Clostridia; order UBA1381; family UBA9506; genus RGIG1666. Next base: position 24,935 of record JAFYXI010000001.1, read on the forward strand.
GCCATATCCGGCTCGGGCTTTCCGATAAACTTGGGCATTCTTTTTGTAGCATTAAAAAGCATCTGCGAAACAGAACCGCAATCAGGAACATAGCCATACCATGTCGGGCACACCCAGTCGGGATTTGTAGCGATATAATCTACACCCCTGCCGAGCAGAATGCAGGCATCTTCTAGCTTCTGAAAGCTTAATTCTGTATCAAACCCCATACAAAGACAGTCGATATCGTCTTCTAACTTGTCGGTAATGTTAAAGCCGGCCTTTTTAAGCTGTTCTTTAAATGACGTTGTGCCAAAAGCATAAATTTTGTTATAATTTTTCTTTTCAAGATACGATACGGTTGCATTTGTGGAGGTTAAAAAATCCTCTTCTTCAGACCGGATGCCAAGACTTTTGAGCTTTTCTATGTATTTATCAACACTCTTTGAAGAGTTGTTGGTTAAAAACATATATCTTCCGCCCATTTTTTTAACCTGTTCTAAAAATTCCAATGTTCCGTCAAAAAGCTGTGTGTCGATATATAACGTGCCGTCCATATCTAAAAGAAACAGTCTTTTGTCTTGTAATTTATTCATTTTTTTACTTCACCTATGCTCCAAAGAGCTTCCTTTCCGGTTGAAATAGCCATTGCACCTGCTATAATTGCATCTTCAACCTCGTTTTCGGTGTCGATTAAGCCGCCTGCAATAATAGGCACATCTACCCTTTTTTTAAGTGCACTTATAATTTTTGTAACTGCGCCTGGCATAACCTCTATCATATCGGCTTTAGATGCTTTTAAACCCTCGACGGTTGTATCAACTGATTGTGAATCAACAACAAAAAAACGCTGTACTGTAAAAAGCCCTGCCTCGCGTGCCATTTTAATTATGTTCACTCTGGTGCTTATGATTCCGTCAACACCGGCCTGTTTTGCAAACTTAATTCCGCTTTTATCTTTACCGATGCCGGTTGCTAAGTCTAAGTGAATAAAAAGCTTTTTTTCGCTTTTGTGCACACGGTTGACCTTTTCGTTTAAAGTCAGCAAATCGGGGTTTAAATCAAAAATAAGACCGCAATCTGACGCAAGTGCCCTGTCTAACTCTTTTTCAGACCTGACCGCCGCTATTACCGATTTTTGTATTGATTTGAGCATAATCTCTCACCTCAGAGCTGTTATTCTGCATTCTGTGTTGCAATAACCTTAGCACCGTATATTTTATCTATTATAACACAACCTATCTTAATTGGCAAGTCCGGATTTGCATTATTTATAGCTTTCATACAGTCAAACACCTTATCTTTTGGAATAGGCTTATCAGTTTTAACCGCAACGACTGTTCCGTCAGAGCAACGAACAGTAGAAGTAACTGTACGCATAGGATTTGTGCACTCTGTGCGCGCATACACCTCTCCTCTCGGGCAGGTGTTGCCGCTTACGCTTTTAACCTCACCGCCGTCTAACTCCACCTTAAGACTGCAACCCATCGGGCATACTATACAAGTTAAGTTTCTTTCCATTACAATACCTCCAGTTCAAGATAGAGTTCCTTTGCATCGTCAAGCTTTTCGCCTGCAAGCTTAATGCTTTCCATCTCGCCGGGAGCAACCTTAATCTTTTTCTTTGAGTAAATCTGCTCTCCGTCTTTGTACACATTTATTTTAACGTTTTTAAACACATCGCTCACTCTGAAATATACTGTAATATCTTTTTTAGTAGTAATTCGCTGCGGAACGCTGTATCTGATTTTGCCATCGGTTTTAATTACGGCATTCATATCGTTTTGTGTGCCAGATTTTATGTAGCTTGCCGCACTTTTACCTGCAATTTCTGCCTCTTCAGATACAAAGTCAACCAAATCGTGCACATGCAGAACGTTACCGCAGGCAAAAATACCTTCTTTTTCGGTCTGTCTGTCCTGGTCAACTACTGCACCGTTTGTAATTCTGTCAAGTTCAACTTCAGCCGCCTTGGTAAGTTCGTTTTCAGGGATAAGTCCGACCGATAAAAGCAAGGTGTCGCAGGCGATAAACTCACGTGTTGAATCAATAGGCTTTCTGTTTTCATCAACCTGAGCGATGGTTACACCCTCTAAACGCTCTTTGCCGTGAATTTCTACAACAGTATGGCTTAACTTTAAAGGAATGTTAAAATCATTTAAGCACTGCTCGATATTTCTTGCAAGACCGCCCGAATACGGCATAAGCTCGCAAACTGCTTTAACCTCCGCACCCTCTAAAGTCATACGGCGTGCCATAATAAGACCAATATCTCCTGAGCCTAAAATTACAACACTTTTTCCGGGCATATAGCCTTTCATATTTACAAACTTCTGCGCTGTTCCTGCGCTGAAAATACCGGCAGGACGGCTGCCTGCAATGTTTAACGCACCTTTAGAACGTTCGCGGCAACCCATTGCAAGAATAATTGCCTTTGCCTGTATTGTAAATATTCCGTCTTCTTCGTTAGTTGCGGTAATGATTTTATCCTTTGTAATGTCTAAAACCATTGTACCTGTTTTAAAAAGAATGCCATATTCGCGTACTTTTTCTTCATATCTCCACGCATATTCAGGTCCTGTAAGCTCTTCGCCGAATTTATGCAAGCCAAATCCGTTATGTATGCACTGCTGAAGTATTCCGCCAAGCTTTACATCTCGCTCTAAGATAAGAATGTCACGAATGCCGCTTTCGTACGCCGCAATTGCCGCACTCATTCCGGCAGGACCGCCGCCAATAATAACTAAATCAGTCATAGCTTATTTGTCCTCCTTTGTTTTAGAGCAGTTAATGTATGAACCTGCGCCAAATTTTGTTACATCTTCGTATGTAATATTCATTTCTTTAGCCAAAAGCTCAACTATGTACGGGCTGCAGAAGCCTCCCTGACATCTTCCCATCTGTGCTCTTGTGCGACGTTTTACGCCGTCTAAGTCACGAGCTTTTGGGTTTGTTCTTATAGCCTCTAAAATTTCGCCCTCGGTTACACCTTCGCAACGGCAAACAATTTTGCCGAACGATTTATCCTTTTTAATAATTTTGTTTTTCTCTTCAATAGATGCCTCACGAAAATAATGCATAGGCTTTCTTTTGGGGTTAAAATCTGCTTTTTCGTTAAGCTCAAAGCCCTGGTCTTTTAACATATCTGCAATATATTCAGCTATTGCAGGAGATGCCGAAAGTCCCGGAGATTCGATACCGGCTGCATTTATAAATCCTTTTTCGGGAGAGGTAATTATAAAATCGCCTGTGCTGCCCACAGCACGAAGACCGCAGAAAGATGTAATAGTCTTATTAAAAGGAACACCTTCAACGTTTTCGTAGGTTTCTTTAATAATTTTTGCAAAGCCGTCTGCTGCAGTTGCCTTGTTTTCTTTATCCTCCATATCAACAGATGTAGGTCCTGTTAAAAGGTTTCCGTCAACGGTAGGAGACACCAAAATACCCTTACCCATTTTTGACGGAGTTCTGAAAATAGTGTGGCTTACAATGCAGCCGCACTCTTTATCTAAGAGTATGTATTCGCCCTTTCTGGGATGAACACTAAACGATTCGTCACCAATCATAGCCGCAATTTTATCTGAATAAAGACCTGCACAGTTGATAACACAGCGGGATTTTACAGCTTCTGTTTCAGATTTAATTTCATATCCGTCGTCTGTTTTATCAATAGCCGTAACCTTAAAGTTGCACTTTAATTCTGCGCCGTTATCCATTGCATTACCAACTGCCGCAATAGTAAGCTCATATGGGCAGATAATTGCACCGGTTGGTGCATAAAGTGCACAAATTGCATTATTTGAAATATTAGGCTCTAATGCCTTTAACTCATCTTTATCTAAAAGTCTGAGGTCTTTAACGCCATTTTCGTTACCCCTTACCAAAAGTTCAGATAACATATTTTTATCTTCTTCGTTAAAGCCAATAACCAAAGAGCCGTTCTTTTTGTATTTTACGCCCAGCTCACTTGCTACCTTTTCCATCATTTCAGAGCCTTTAACATTGAGCTTTGCCTTTAAGCTTCCTTCTTTTGCATCAAATCCTGCGTGAACAATAGCAGAATTTGCTCTTGTTGCTCCCATTGCAACATCGTTTTCGCTCTCTAAGATACAAACCTTTAAAGAGTAACTCGAAAGCTTGCGTGCAACCATTGCGCCGACTACGCCTGCTCCGATAACCGAAACGTCATACATCTTTCTTCCTCCTTTAAAACATAAAAAAGACGCACCAAAACAAGGCTTGCGCCTTGTTTCGATACGTCTCCTAATCTCTGCATCTTTTACATTATAACATTATATGCGTAATTTGTCAAATTATTTCTGTTTTTGTTATGCCATAATTAAACAATTACACTTTTACCCTTTTGTGCGCTTTCATAAATTGCAAACATTGCGTTCATTGTATCTTTTACATCTAAAAGAGAAAAGCTGTCTTTATGTTCATAATAATCATACAGAGCTTTAGCATGGCCGTTACCCCAATAGTCCTTGCCTTTAAACTCCTCAGAATCGCTGCATATAACTTCGCCGTTTGAAATCAGCATTCCGTCAACATATTTAAAGCTGCGGTTTTCAAACTCAAATTCGAGCTGCATAGACGAATTTTTGCAGTATGCATTCGTAGCGTAAAAAATGCCAGTTGCGCCCGATTCATACTTGATATATGCATCAAGCGTATCTTCAACCTCAATTACGCCTTGTAAAGAGCTGTTGTGCATAGATGCCGAAACCTCTTTTGCCGCACCCATAAAATACATCATAAGGTCTAAGGTGTGAACTGCCTGATTTATCAGCACACCACCGCCCTCGGTGGCTTTTTTGCCGCGCCAGTCGGCACTATTATAATACTCTGCACCGCGCGACCACGTTAAAATTCCTTTAACTCCTGTCGGCTTTCCAAGAGCTTTATCACTTTTTACAATTCGTTTTAACTCTTCTATGCAGATATTTTTTCTGTTCTGAACAACAGGATAAATATTCTCTGCATTATGTTCAGCAAAAATCTTTTCAAACTCGTCTTTTGTCATTACCGCCGGCTTTTCGACAACGACTTTTTTGCCGTGCTCTAAAGCCTTGCAAGACATTTCGTAATGCAGATAATGCGGAGTACAAATATGAACAACATCAATATTTTTATCATTTAAGCACTCGTCAAAACTGTAATATGCCTTAGCCGCATATTCTTCAGCGGCTTTATCAGCACGCAATTTATCTATATCACATACTGCATAAAGCTTTACACTTTTTAAGTTTGACAAAACTTCTGCATGAACGTGGGATATTGCTCCGCAACCGACAATACATGCGTTTATCATTTAAATTTCCCCTTTTTAAATATAAATGATATTAATAAGTGCCCGTCGTATCAGCATAAACTTTGTTTACCTTTTTAACAACGGTAGAATTTTTAATCTTGTCCTGCAAAATTTCATAGAATTTTTCGTCAGGGAAGTTTTTAACATCTACTGTTTCGCCGGTCCACGCACTTAAGTGAATTGCATTTGATATTGTAAGACCTAAAATTCCGTCTTCACCCTTAGCTAAAAGCTCTTTTCCGGTTTCTAAGGCGTTGGCAAAATCTTTTAAAATACCAACGTGCTGCTCACCGCCTGAAAAATCACACGGAATATCGCAAGCCCAGTTTTCAATAATGCCAAATGGTACTTTATTAGTTCTGTTATATTCTCTTTCAGAGATTACATTGCGGTTAAATATGATTTTGTTATTTTCAACTACAATTTTACCCATATCGCAAGCAATTTCAAGTCTGTTTGTTCCGGGAGATTCGCCGGTAGATGTTATGTATTCACCGGTTGTTCCGTTGTCGTATTCAAAATAAGCCATAACATCGTCTTCAACCTCGATGTCATAGTATTTTCCGAAAGATACCTTAGAGTAAATTCTGTCGGGAACACCAAACAGCCATTGCCATAAATCAAGCTGATGCGGATTCTGATTGATTAAAGTTCCGCCGCCCTCGTCTTTCCAGGTTGAACGCCAGCTGCTGCTGTCGTGATATGCCTGAGGTCTGTACCAGTTTGTTATAATCCAGGTAACTCTTTTGATGTGACCTAAGTGACCTTCCTATATCATTTTGCGAAGCTTTTGATAAACCGGATTTGTTCTCTGGTTATACATAATACCAAAGAGCTTGCCCGACTTTGCAGCTGCCTCGTTCATTTCTTTAACCTGCTTTGTATAAACACCTGCAGGCTTTTCTGTAATAACATTAAGCCCATACTCAAATGCTTTAATTGCAAGTGCCGGATGGTCATAATGCGGAACAGCGATTAAAACAGTATCGCAAAGACCGCTTTTATATACCTCTTCTGCCGTTTCAAACACCGGAATCTCGGGGTATGTATCTTTTAAAAGTTTTCTTCTTTCTTCATCTATGTCACAAACAGCCGCAACTTCCATTTTAGGAACTTTATTTGACATTATGTTTTTTACATGGTTAAAACCCATGTTTCCGTAACCAATTATACCAATTTTAACCTTAGCCATTTTAATTCCTCCTATAAAAGTGCTACAAGTGAGTCATAAGCAAGTATAAACTTGCCTTCTCCGCTCTCTTCCAAACTCATCATTTTATCATCAAGCTCTAAGTCTGCCAGACCTTCAAAGCTGCCTAAATGCGGTTCTAAGCTTAAGAAACCGTCAAAGCCATCAGCAAAAAGGCTGTCTAAAATATATTTTAAGCTTCCGTCGCCATAACCTGCCGGAACAACCTTTCCGTCTTCTTTCATTGCATCTTTAATGTGCATATAGGCAACATAATCCTTAAGCATTTCATATGCTTCTTTGGTATCCTGACCGCTCTGAATAAAGTTTGCAGGGTCAAAAACCGCCTTAAAGTTATCGCAGACCAGTTCTTTCATTATATCAAGACATCTTGGTGCAATATCGCCGTAAATATCCTTTTCGTTCTCGTGAAGAAGAACGACTTTTTCTTCTTTTGCATAAGCAATAAACATTTTAAGACGCTCTAAAACCAAAGCTCTCTCATCAGCAGTCCATTCACCGCCCTCGTGATAAAAGCTGAATATTCTTATGTAGTTACAGTCTAACATTTTAGCCGTTTTTACAACTCTTTTAAACATTTCAAAATGAGCATCAAAATCGTCTGTCAATTTAATTTTTCCGACCGGCGAACCGATTGATGACGCTTTAATTCCGCACTCATCCATTTTTGCCTTCAGGGCAATAACCTCTTCATCGTTTAATACCGAAATGCTTTTGCCGTTAACGAATCTCGGCTCAAAATATTTCATATTAAGCTTGCCGAGTGCCTCGAACTGAACATTAATGTCGCTTGCAATTTCATCTGAAAAACCTGATATTTTATTATACATACATTTTCTCTCCTTATTTATATTTTGGCTTTATTTTAACACAACTTTTAAGATAATTCATTATAAAAATTGTTAAAAACATTGCAAATATTGTTATGGTGTTGTATAATTAATTTGAGGTGATATTATGAGCGACTGCTTTTATACAATGCGCGAGGCAGAATTTTTAAATCCGGCACATACAAACTTTCTTCTGCATATACATGAAGAATACGAAATTCTGCTTTTCTTTGAGGGCGATGCAAAATATGTTGTGGAAGAAAAAAGCTACAATCTTTCCCCCGGCGATATAATAATTATAAGAAAGCACGAAATGCACAGAATTATGCACAACTCAAACGCAAAATATCACCGTTTTCTTATATGGATAGCTCCCGAGTTTTTTGCAAAACACAACTGCATCGAATATGAAAAAGCATTTTTGCCGACCAGTTTTAATTCGGGTCATAAAATAAATTCAGGTCTTGTACATTCAAGCGGCTTATACGATGCGATTATGAGGTTAAAAAAATATACCGACAACTTCGAAGTTCACGATTCGCCTGTTGCGACCAGCATAATTATCGAAATAATGTATTTAATAAACAAAATTTCGCAGTTCGAAACTGCAAATGACTATAATCAGCACGTTAAAGATGTTATTGAATATATAAATAAAAACTTTACCGAAAAAATTACTTTAGATATGCTTAGTGAGCATTTTTATGTTTCAAAATATCACTTATGCCATATTTTTAAACAGTCTACAGGTCTGACAGTTCAGGAATACATAAACCAGAAAAGGCTTATGTTTGCATCTGACTTAATCCGCAACGGAAAGAATCTTACACTGGCGGCAGAGCTTGCCGGATTTAGCAGTTATTCTTCGTTTTACCGTTCTTATGTAAAACAAAACAAGAGTAATCCAAGAAAACGATAATATAAAATCCCCACATAAAGCGCGTAAAAAAAACATATAATGTAGCAAATGCGCAAAAAGGGGATTTGCCAAAATGAAAGACTACATAGAAGAAAGAGCCGTATCCCTTGCCGGCTATATTGTTGAGCACAAAGCTACTGTAAGAGATGCCGCCCATGCTTTTAACATAAGCAAATCGACCGTACATACAGTGAGAGTAACATAGAAACTTTTTATATCGAAGTGGCTTGAGCCTCGCGCCTTTCGGGAATTTGACAAATTGTGTAATCTTTCTAATAGGTCTTGTATAAAAGCAGAAAATGCAAAAATCCTGAAAACCAATATTTAAGCGGTTTTCAGGATTTTGTTATTTCTGTCTAGCTCTGTCTGTATTAAAATTTTGAGATGTACTCGAGCGCGGTTTTATTTGGTTTTTTCGAGCAAATACTCTTCAATCTTATTCACAAAAAATTCCGCTTCTTCAACTTGTTTTATAACATCTTCTTTTGGTACTACATAAAAATCTTCATAATCACTATCGGTGCGCATATCAAAAGCAGATTTAATAATATTTGACATTGCCTTATCAAATATCCCGGTTTTAATATATTCTTTTTGAAAATTACTGATTACACCGGAATGTTTCTTGTAGTCCTGACCATCAAGCGCTAAAACCGCACGAGCAGCATGGAATATCGCATAATAAGAACGATTGGCTGCCGTATCAAACATTTCAAGTTCAAGCGTTCTCTTTGCATCTTTCAAGTCCGCTTTTGCTTTACTAAGGCGATAAAGTGATAAATCAATCATTTCCTTGCTATACACTAACACTCACGCCCTCTCTTGCAATGTTCATGTAATACGGAAGAGCGTTTCCGTATTTTTCAAATGTGAACTTATCCTGCAACTTAACAGATAAAAGAACATCGTACTTTAAGTCAATATCATTTGCAAAATCAGATACAGTACGTCTGTACTTTGCAAGCTCACTTTTTTCAAGGTCAACCAAAGCCATAACATCAATGTCTGACTCGGAATCATAATCCCCTCTTGCGTAAGAACCATAAAGAATAACACTATCAAGTTTTTCACCGAATACTTTTCTTAGTTCTGTATAAGTTTCTTTTAATAACACATCAAGTGTATTTCTATTACACATAAGTTCACCTCCTAATCTATCTTATGTCTATATTTTAACACAATACATTAAAAAAATCAATATTTAATAAATATTTACATCTTGGAGCGTTGTCGATAATTGTGGCTTGCTGTAAAATTATAACAGGAGGTGCATAAAATATGCAATTAAATTTAGAAAAAATTGTTTGGTTTATAAACCGAAAAAACAAGAAAAACTTACTGCTACATAGGGAAGTAATCAAAAACTGTTTTTGAGCGATGCACTGCGAAATCAATTACCCGAAAATATACAATTCGGGTTTGATGCCAGCTCACGAACTCTGGTTATTGCCGAGTCAGAGAACCCAAGAAATAAAAAGTGTAAAAACGTAATGGTATTTGGATTAGTAGAAGAAATCCTATCAACAGGAATGAAATTGCCTGTGTGCTTTGAGTTCGAATATGATGATGCAAACAAACTGTGGACGGGCCAAGTTGTACTTAGAAAGAAAAAGCATGAGTATGATTTGGAGCAAGTGCTGGCACTTTATAAACCTATTGCGGATAAATTGTTTATCCAAATCGGAAAAACTACACCTAAAGAAGATCGGCGACAAATTATTGCTCTTGCAATTTGCGAAGCAGTAAAGGAATATACACCTGCATTCGGTGACTTTGAAAAGTTCATTACTAAGCGCGCCAAAGAATCACTAAAAATTAAAAATCGTCATTATGTAAAATATAATATGGATAAATCGATGGATGCATCTTTGAATGATGACAGTAACGCCAACTTTAATTTATATTCTGTAAATAGCTTTATTGATTCTGGTTATTTAAAAGCCGAAAACAGAATTATGGAAGAGCAATTTGTGCAACAACTTAGCAAAAATGAGTTTGATGTTTTAATGCTTTTAAAGAAAAGATTAACAATTTCTGAAATTGCACAAAAATTAGAGATTTCAGAAGAAAAAGTTAAGTTTTTTGCAAAAACTGTCGCAATGAAGAGAAAACAGTTTTTCTCGTAAACCCTTTAATAGCGCGGCTTTGTGCTATTCGACAAAAAACTTTCTATTTCGCGCTATTCCGACCATATAGTAGGAGTAACATAGAAACTTTTTATATTGAAGTGGCGTAACAGTGCGCCTTTCGGGGATTTTACAAATTTTGAAAGCTTTCGAAAACATCCGTATAAAGATGAACAATACAAAAATCCTGAAAACCGCTTAAATAGTGGATTTCAGGATTTTTTATGTTTCAGTCTTGCTCTCTCTGTATTCGAATTTTAAGATGTATGCGAACGAAATTTTATATAAAAGATGGCACTCTAATAATGAGAACATAACATCATATAAATTGTTGAAATATGCAATAATTTATGTTATAATGTTGATGGAATATATATCCAATTTATATATTGAGGTGATCGCATGGAACTAACTTATACGAATAAACTTATTGTAAATAGAGTAAGACCGTCTACTATAACAAGAAAATCAAAAATAGAGGAGTTTTATAGTGATCGTTCCAGAATAATCTACTGTTCTTCTTTTAGACGTTTGCAACAAAAGGCTCAGGTATTTTCTCTTGAGTCCAATGCTAGTGTACGAACCAGAATGACACATACTTTAGAAGTTTCAGATTTAGGTAGAACTCTTGCTAACCGTATTGCACAGAGATTACAAGAAAAGAAATTGATTACCGTAGAGGAAATGGCTGAATTTGTTTCAGTAGTGGAAAATGCGTGTTTTCTGCACGATATTGGTAATCCACCATTTGGGCATTTTGGTGAAGCTGCAATACAAGATTGGTCGCAAAAGAACCTTTTTACTTTGCCATCAGAAGATATTTATAGAAATAAAAACTTTCAGTCGCTAATGTATGATTTTTATGAGTTTGATGGGAATCCTCAAGGATTTCGTACTGTAACAAAATTACATACAGAAACCGACGAGCATGGACTAAATTTAACTTACGCGACCTTGCTTTGTATTTTAAAATATTCTAGAGCTGCTGGCGATGATGTTGGTACTGGTATTTTAAAGAAAGCAGGATATTTCCTTTCGGAAAAAGAACTTGTAGAAAAAATATATAAGGAATCTAATCTAGAACTAAAACATAGATTTCCTTTAACTTATATAATGGAAGCTGCTGATGATATTGCATACTGTATGAGTGATATTGCAGATGGAATTGAGAAAAGATTAGTTACCTCTCAGGAATTCATTTCTGAGTTTAAAAAAGAATGGAAAAAGGAATATGGAGATGATAAAATTCCAGTTGATCTTCCTAAAAAAGTAACTAGCTTTAATGTGCAAATTTCAATTCCGTGGTCTAAAATTGCTATTGAAGAGGCGGCCGAAAATTATATAAACAATCATGAACTATTTTATAAAGGCATTGCAGATGAGTTGATTCCGCAAAATAATATGGGAAGGGTGTTAGGAATTGTAAAGCGTATATCTAGAAAAATTCTTTATTCTTCCATTGAAGCAGAAAGTATTGAACTGACAGGATATGCAGTTATAACCGGAATTTTAAAACACTATGAATCAATTCTGAAAATCCCATATAACGACTTTGGTAAACTGATAAATTGCGAGCCTCTAAAAGGATATGATTTAGAAAAAAGATTATTAAATAGAATTGGCGAAAAATATGTCAAGGCGTATCAATTTGCAATTAAAAAACTAAAAAGAGACAAAAATTTTTCTACATTTGAATGGTGGTTGAGAGTTCATATGATAATAGACCATATAAGTGGAATGACTGACGATTTTGCGTTAAAAACTTATCAAATGTTGGAGGGTATTAATTTAATGAAGTTTTAAAATACTTTTACATAAGTAATAAAATTTATTATTTTTCACTCCAAAATTATAAAAAAATTTAGTTTCGTGAGAATATGGCTTTTGAGCCAATATCCTCTAACACCTTTAGTGGCACGGATTAGCGACTTTTAACAAAAAATGTTTAATCTCACGCTATCCATACCATTCAAAGAGAGACATAGAAACTTTTTATATCGAAGTGGCGAAAAACCCTTGTGAGAGATATTCTTACAAGGGTTTTTCGCATTTCAACTAAATTTTCAAAATCCACTTGATTTTGTTTCGGTATAGCGATATAGTATTGATATAAAACATATTTGGGTGATGTAAATGAATATCAATGAAATCTTAAGTAACATCGGAATGACAAAATATCGATTGGCAAAACTCTCTGGGATTCCCCATGCGACACTTAGTGAATTGTGCAGCGGTAAAACAAACATCGAAAAGTGTTCCGGAGAAACATTATATAAAATCGCAAAAGTATTAAATGTGTCTATGGAGAGCCTTCTTGATGACAGAATGATAACTCTTGCAAGAGAACGTTCCTACGAGTATGGTCTTCCTTCATATCTACAACATGATTTGGATGCATACAAAGATGCCGTAGCAAAAAATTCCACTTTGATAGATTGCTATTGGGGCGAACTTTACGGAAGCATCAATATGGCAGAAATCAGCGATGGACTGATCACGGCAGAACATGCAGATTATTTAAGACGGAAATATTTATGGAGGTAATTTATTTTTAATGTCAAAAGTGTAATGCGCTCACGAATATTCCCTGCAAAAAATGTGATAAATTTTATAATATTCATTGCATTTTATGAAAATGTGTGGTATACTAACATCATAATAGGAAATTGGAGGATGCTCTATGTATCGTTATGCAATAGAAAATCTTGATAAATGGAAAAACAGTAAAAACCGAAAGCCTCTTATTATCGAAGGTGCAAGACAGGTAGGCAAAACCTGGATAATGAAGGAATTCGGTAAAAAGTCGTATAACAAGACTGTATATATCAATTTTGATTCCAATGTACAGATGGCGGAATTGTTCTCCATAGATTTAAATGTAGAACGCATCATTATGGGACTTGAACTATATGCAGGACACAAAATAAACCCATCTGATACGCTTATCATATTCGATGAGGTTCAAGAAGTTCCAAAAGCATTATCTTCCCTTAAGTATTTTTATGAAAATGCTCCTGAGTATCATATCGTGTGTGCCGGTTCACTTCTTGGAATTGCATTGCATGAGGGAACATCATTCCCTGTCGGCAAGGTGGATTTTCTTAAACTGTATCCTCTGTCATTCAAGGAGTTCCTTATGGCAATCGGTCTTGAAAGATTTGCAGAGTTGTTAGATAAAAAGGATTATGATATGATAAAAAGCTTTAAGCAGACTTATATAGATGCCTTGAAACAGTATTACTATATTGGTGGTATGCCTGAAGTTGTGGCATCCTTTGCTGATGAAAAAGACTTTAACGAAGCAAGAAAAATTCAAAAGAGAATACTGACTGCGTATGAACAGGACTTTTCAAAGCACGCACCAAAGGAAATTGTGCCGAAAATAAGAATGTTGTGGAATAGCATACCCTCACAGCTTGCAAAAGAAAACAAAAAGTTTATATATGGGCTCATTCGTGAAGGTGCAAGAGCAAAAGAATATGAAACTGCAATTATGTGGCTTTCAGATTGCGGACTTGTGCATAAGGTCAGCAGAATTAATGCACCAAATATACCCCTTAAAGCATATGAGGACTTGAAAGCATTCAAATTATTCATCGTTGATGTGGGCTTGCTTGGTGCAATGGTAGGATTAAATCAGCGCACACTCTTAAATGGAAATGAATTATTCACTGAATTTAAGGGAGCGTTAACAGAACAATATGTTATGCAGCAGCTTGCGGTAAATCAAGACTTGGGTGTTTATTATTATACTAATGACCGAAATACTTGCGAAGTTGATTTTATAGTGGATAACGGTGACAATATCATACCACTTGAAGTAAAGGCAGAAATCAACCTCAAAGCAAAGAGTCTTAAAACTTACAGAGAAAAATTTACGCCCAAAATATCAATACGCTCCTCTATGGCAGATTATAGTGAGGAAATTGGACTTATAAATCTTCCGCTGTATGCGATAGATGGAATTGAATGAAAAACAGTTACTGTCCGTAAAATGGGACGGCTGAAATGTGATAATTAATTAGGAATACTAAAATTTGGAGGAAAATCAAATGGGACGTTCAACTGTTCACTATACAGATAATAAAACAAATAATAGTCTGAAAAAGCTGCACAAACTTTTAAGACCGGCTGGAACACCGGTACAAAGAGTTGAATATATTATTGAATTGCTTTTACTTAGAATATTTGAAGTAAAATTAAGACGCGACGGAGAATTTGCCGTTCTGCGCCAATTATTTACTGATGCTGATGAAAAAACAAAAACAGAAAAACAAAAGAGATTATTCAGTTATTTAAAAACAATAGATAGCGCCTCTATCACTACAGTATTAAATACTATTCATTTTCCGTTTTATGGTAAAATAGTAACTGAAGTTGCAAAAGAACTTAAAAAGGTTGAATTAAGTTCAAAAGTTAAAGACGAGCTGGTTCTTATCCAAAGTGTGTTTTCCAATTCGAATTTTACGAACAATGTAATTGGCGGTAATTTGCAGGAAGTCATAGCAGAAGTATCAAGTATTGATGAGGCGTTATTAATAAAAACAGATTTGCTTGGTGATGCCATTGAATCTGCTTTATCAGAAACAGGTGGTACAAAAGATATCGGTCTATACAGAACTCCAGACCACATAAGACAGTTTATGGTTGGTTTAGTTGAGCCTACTGTTAATGATTTAATTATGGATCCCGCATGCGGTACAGGTGGATTTTTGTTCGATAGCTATGAATATGCCTTAGCACGTTTCGATGAAGATGCAGATTATCCTGGGCAAAAAGCACATCCAGAACTACAAGAATGGTTTAAAAGTCACTTTGAACAAATTGACGAGGAATGGCCTGATGATATGCAATCACAGAATTTTTATAGACATGGTGTGTTTGGGATTGAGTATTTAGGCATGATAAAAAAGATGGCTGCTGTTAATTTATATATACGTGGCTTAAATCCTGTAAACATAGAGCAAGGTGACTCTTTGAATAAATTTGGAACAAGTATAATGCCAAATAGCAAGACCATTATATTGGCCAATCCTCCTTTTGGTGCGGAAACAGATCAAACATCCTATCCTAATGTTTGGGAGGACTATAGCACTGAAAAAGAAACCACGATACTTTTTGTTAAGCTTATGCTTGACAGTTTACAAGACGGTGGAAAATGTGCCGTAATTGTGTCTGAAGGATTTCTTACTTGGGAACAGTCAAGCGCTAGAGCACTGCGTGAAATGTTGTTAACACAAGCTAATCTTAAAGCTGTGATTGGGTTGCCACAAGGGGTTTTTGTAAGTAAAAGTGGTGTCGGTCCTAAAACCTCCATATTGTTATTCGAAAAAGGCGGGCCAACAACACAAACTTGGTTTTATCAAGTCCATGATGATGGTTATACTATGGGGACAAATAGAAAGCCAAAGAATAATTCTCAGTTAGTAGAGGCTTTAAATATATATCATACTTATATCAAAAATGGTCTTATTCCACCTGAAAAGAAAAACTCATTTATGGTAGATGCTAACTGGATTAAAACATTGGATCCAAGAATCAAGAAAAAAATTCGCGAAGAAGTTGAGGAAGCAAATGGTATAAGAAAACAAAATGAGCTTGAAAAGAAAAACACTACTCTTTTTAGAAAAGTTGAAGTAAAACAAATTTCCGAAAAAGAAATGAAGTTTGAAATAAAACAGTTAAATGAACTTTGGGAAGGAAAAACAGAGGCTGAAATTGAACAAAAAATCACAAAAGCATATATGTATTCATATAACCCTGCGTCCTATTATTCGTCTTTAAACGATACGCAACTTGGGGTATGGACTAACCTTACAAGAAATAGAATGCCTGATGATATAACAACTTTGGATGACAGATATATAGAATTATATACTGCTGAAATATCTGACGCATTTGGTGTTCTAAGTAAATTTAATCTTCGCAATTCTATTGAAGCTGATATCGTAAGGGAATATGTTTCAAGCTATTTGTCACAAGAAGCTCTGGACGCATTTCCAAAACTTCGTAAAATTGACGAAATATTTAAAATGGGCGCAAAGTACCCTATGGTTAAATTAGCACCTTATCTTATTGAAAACACAGAAAAAGTAAAACCGAACAAAATGCCAGACATAAGATGGAGAACTTTGGGAGTATCTAATGAAATAGGAGTATTTTTGAATGAAGATGTTTCTCCCGAGGAAACTAACCAAAGTTACTATCTTGTTAAGAAAAATGAGTTTTGCTACAATCCTTATAGAGTAAATGTTGGATCTATAGGGCTTAATAAGTTTGACTATGATAACCAAATTATAAGTGGTGCTTATGTTGTTTTTGGAACTAAAGAAGATGAACTTTTGCCTGAATATTTAGAAATACTTATTAAAGACAAACATTTTCAGGAATATGTTTCTGTTAAAGCTAATGTTGGAAACGGTGTAAGAATGAATTTTACATTTGACGAAATGTGCGAATGGGAAATACCATTGCCAAGTATTGAGGAACAAGAAATTTTAATTAATAATTACAAAAAAATCATACATATAAAAGATGCATTGATTCATTTGGAAAAAAACATAAAATTGGACATACCGATTAGTGAACATTGGAAGTATGAAAAATTAGAGAATATCAGTATTAATTTGGATAATCAAAGAATTCCAATAGCATCTAGTGAGCGAAATATAGGCGAAATTCCATATTATGGTGCTTCAGGAATAGTTGATTATGTAGATAAATGGATATTTGACGAAGAACTTTTGCTTGTTTCAGAAGACGGAGCTAATCTAAAATCAAGGACGTACCCTATTGCTTTCATTGTTTCAGGAAAAAGTTGGGTAAATAACCACTGTCATGTCTTGAAACTTGAAAACCATAATCTTGCAAAATTTGTTGAATATTATATTAATTCGATAAATGTGGAGAAATATTTATCTGGCAGCACTCAGCCAAAACTCAATCAGGGACAATTAGGAGAAATTCTAATCCCTGTTCCGTCCGATGACGAATTGGTATGTATTGCTCAGAAAATAGATGATAATGAAGATTTTTTGAACAATATACGAAGAAAAAATGAAGAGTTTGATGTGTCATTAAACTTCATTTCAAATAACATATGGGGAGAGGAGGAATAATTATGGCAAATATAAATGGTAACGAAGCAAGTGTTGTTGATATTAAAGCCATTAAACAGTTAGAAACATTAGGCTTTGTTTTAAATGACACACTTTTGTATCAACATTCTTATAGCGTTCCGGAACATTTGCAACAAGAAATCGGTAAAAAATATATAACTCCCGATATTACTTTGGTAGATGCCTATTCCAAGGAAGTTATAGCCATTATTGAGAATAAACTCGAGGATGAAAAAAAGGCGTTAGGACAATTACTTATTGGAAGACAAGTTTTGAAGCCTAGATTTTTATATGCAGTTTCCGAAAACAGAATGCTATTTCTTGACACAACATGGAAAGGTTTGGATGAAGAGTTCAAACCTGTTCAAAGTTTTCTTTCGTACGATGAAATGTGCGAAAAAATAAATCAGGAAAAAAATATGCGTGCCAATAAACCTATTGAAATAGATACAACAATAGCAGGCGGATATGATCCAAACATAAACAAAGAGCGCTATTATCAGCTGGATTGTATTAATACCCTTACTGAAAAATTCAAAAGCGGAAAGCAAAAGATGCTTGTGCATATGGCTACAGGCCTTGGTAAAACACGTACAATGGTGGCTTTTACTAAGGCTATGTTGGACAGCACCTTGTGTAAACGTATATTATTTGTTGTGGACAGAAGAATCTTGGCAAAGCAAGCTTTAGAAGAAGGGTTTGCCCTTATATCCCCTAAGTATTATAATGCAGACTGGATTAAAACCTCTAATTTTAAATTAAAGACAAATATACCCATTCATATTGTTGTTATTGATACATTGGAAATGATTTTTAAACAGATACCGAATAATTTTTATGATTTAATTATTGTGGATGAGTGTCACAGGTCTATATCTGTCAACAGAAAGTTGATGCTTGATCATTTCCATTGTCCCAAGATAGGACTTACCGCCACACCTCGCCACGCTGTTGCAAAAAAAGGAAAAGATGTTTCACAGGAAGATTTAGAAATCATTGATACATATAAACTTTTCGGCTGTGAAACAGATGAACCAGATTATCAATTTGATTTGGCAAGGGGTATTGAAGAAGGCTTTCTTGCTCCTTATGATGTACTTGAAATTAAGACTCATCTTACTAAAGAGGCTGAAGACGAAGGAATTCTATTTGAATATGTATTAGATCCTGATACAAGAGAGCGAATAGAATTACCTAAAGAACAGAGGATTAAACTGGAACAATTGGAAAAGAAATATTTATCAGAAGAACGATGCGAACGTATTGCTGAAGAAATTAAGAAAAATACGCAATACGGCGAAAAAATGATTCTTTTCTGTGCAAGTCAAAACCATTGTATTATGATGACAAAAGCAATAAATAAGGTGTTTAATGATGGTTCTGACAATGGACTTAAATACGCACATACTGTCATTTCTAACAGTGCCGAATCAAATGAATTTATTAAAAATCAGTTTAAAAAACCATTCCAAAAGCCGTACATTGTTACTTCAGTTGATATAATGAGTACCGGTGTGGATATTCCGTGTGTTCGTTATATAGGATTTGCTGCACTTACTGAATCTGTTGGAAAATACATTCAGATGGTTGGCAGAGGTGCACGATTAGACACTAAAACCAGCGGAAAATGTAGCTTTAGAATTTTAGATTTTGTTGGTTTATGTAACCGTATGGAAGATGACGGAAAAGGAACAAAGAAACCTAATGAATCTGTTGTTTCAGGCAAAGGTGCTTCTGGTGGCAGTGGTGGTAGCGGAAAACTTGACGGAGAATACTTTATCATTGATAATGTAGATCCACGACAAATGATAGAACGTGTGTTTATACATGGTGATGATTATAAAGTTGTAGACAATATTCCGATTGAAGAAGCTAAAAAAATATTTGAGGAGCAGGTTAACGCAACAACTGACAGTGTTATAACTGCAATCAAAGAAAAAGCATCAAAAGAAGAAAATTATCAGCCTACTGACGATGAAATTGAGTATATGGATGAGTGGGTAAAGAAGCCAGATATATATTTAGATGAAGACCAACTTCAAAAGATTTATGACTATCCGCAAGGTTCTATATGGGACTTTTTGCTTCAGGCTTTTGGAATAAAGAAGATTCCTACTATCAAAGACCGTATTTCACAAGGTTATGATGCTTTTGTAAGTACCTATAACTTTAATGAAAGACAAATAAAACAGCTAAATAAGTTCAAGAAAATTTTCATTGCAAATGCAGATAATCGCACAGGATTTTCCCCTGACAGTATCTTTTCTAATAGGGTTTACGAAAAGAAAATAGGTACTCGCAAAGAAAATGATGAAATATTCGAAGGAAAATTTGATGTTGTTTTTGATAACATTAAGCATAGTCTAAATCTACCTTCTAGCTGGCAATAAGAGGTGTGTATATTGTCAAATTCAATTATAGTTCCGTTTTTAGATAAGACAACGATAGATATATCTCATGCTCGAAAAGTTTTAAAAAATTACGACGAAACCTTACTGACGGATATGAAACAAGTAGACATAGAAGATATTGTTAGCAAAGAAAATATAGTTGTGAAAAAGGAGAGAATTTCTCAGGACAGCAGTGTGCACGGCATGATAGTTTGTAACAAAAGCGATATTTTGTTATGGGATGATATTAACAAAAATTATAAAACAGTATTTTGCGAAGGAAAAACAATATACATTGATAGTTTTTTGACTTCTATTCATCTGTCAAACAGATATCGTTTCACCCTTGCTCATGAATTTGCTCATTGGATTTTGCATAAAAAAATAATCAACAAATTATCAAAAGAAAAAAAGATGATTCCCTATTTGAGTTGTACAGAAAGGGATATAAAAAATGAGCAAATAGAAAAGGTTGAAGCAAACTGCGAATGGCAGGCGAATTATTTGGCAGGAGCTATTCTTATGCCATATTTGCCTCTTAAGAATTACTGCAAAGAACATAATTTTATGTCTTGTAACGATGTCAACAAATTGAAACAAGAAATTGATAATCTATCAAATATATATGGAGTATCATCTAAAGCAATGTTCGTTAGACTCAAGCAATTGGGATATATCAAAAATTGATTTTTACAAAAATAATGAAAAGTTTTGATTCCTTCGTTGACTTCCGCCTCTTCTTATGGTAGTGTTTGTGTTACCAAAGGAGGTGATGCAAATGGCAAAGTACACATTAGAAGAAATTATGTACGGCGACAAGTATGGTATTGAAAGTGCTGTGTTTGTAGAAGTGTTCAGGATGGTGGAACAAAAAGTTGATGCAAAAACAATACGAGAACAACTGAATATGATTTATGTCAAGCACGCACTGCTGACAGCAAAGAAAATGATTGAAGAGGGCGACTCGATTTCGGATATACCGGAACTTGAGTCGCTCTCTTTGCATAAGGAGGAGAAATAATGCATATACTTGAAGAATTCTGGTATGGAAACATCAATCCGGTGGAGAGGCCATTTCAAAGGCAAAGAAAATTTGACAAGGCATTCAGGATGCTGACTAAGAATGAAGAAAAGCTTCTTGAATCCTTAAATGAGCAAGAAAAAGAATTGTTTGACAAAGTCAAAGCCTGTTATGACGAAATGATACAAATCACAGAATGCCAAACCTTTATAAAAGGATTTAAACTTGGAGCAAGATTTGTGATGGCATGCATTGAGAACGACAGTGATATTTATGATGACTATGCTTAAATGAACTTTCTCGCTCCAAAAACGCACAATATTAAGGGGTATGTGAACCAAACTCGTAATGAGCAAGGTAAACATACCCCTTTAAATTTTATTTAGCCAATATCTGCTTATTTGTTGGCGTTTAAATCGTATTTTTTCTTATTCTCTGTTATGATAATAGAAAGTGCTTCCTCTTTGGTAATTTCGCAAAGCTGATATTTTTCAAGTGCCGGCTGGGCTTTTTTACGCCATTTATTAAGGCGCCTCTCTGCAGCAAGCTCTTCCTTGGTTTCCATAATTGGGTTTCTTGCCCGTTCTTTTCGGCGTTGCAGTTTGCGTTCATTCTGCCGATAAGCTCTTAAAACCTCATCAGCATTTTCGTCTTGTCTTCTTTTTTTCGAAGGTCCAATATCTTTGCAAATGCGTCCGGCGCTAATAACTCTGTCACAGTACAGGGTTTCTTTTTTTGTCTTGGGAACGAAATAGCGTCCGCAACAATTACATCTTTGCACACGATAACCTGCAGCAATAAACTGTTGAACTATGAATACATAATATTGCGATAGTGAACGGAATACATACTCGTATGTTAAATTCTTTCCGTCAAACATACAACGAGTGGGAGCTGTAACTTCTGTAAATTGTGCAAAGTCTTTTTTGAAATTTAAGTCTATGCCCTCTGCGCAACGATGTAAAAATTCCATCAAGTGTTTGTAAAACATATAAATATCATACAAGCAAGCACGCATCTCGTGTACGGCTTCAAAAATATAGTATGCGGTGCCATCATCCACAGGAACGCTATCCTTAAGCAAAGTGCTGGTAAGAGTACCCATAACAAAATCTTTTTTCTGTAAACGCCTGCATTCCTCAGAAACAATGTTAGCAAATTTTATAAACTCGTCCACATTAACCTCGGATTTATATTCTTCGTTTCCAACAACATCTTCAGCGGCAGTATCAATTTCAGTAAGCATTTCAAGGTATGGTTCAAAGTTCTGTTCGGAGAAAGAAATAATCTCATCCTTGATTGTGGTAGCCGGTAGTTTGCGTTGAGACCCTCCACAAATAATTCTTTTAGTCATAGTCCCATCCGGTTTCATCTTGATATATAAACCATCGTATTCCATAGTGCACCTCCTTGTGGTTAAGTAATAATTTAATAAAACGCTTGAACACAAATATACATTTGGAAGCGTGTTTCTAGGTATATTATAATGATATCACACCCGGGTAAAAATTTCAATAAACAACAGGAGGAATTAATTATGGTAAAGAAATCAAAAGGTTATTTTAAGGTGGACAGAGGATTTTTTGAATTGAGACTGAGACCTCATACTGCGATGGTGTATCTATATTTACTGTCGAGCATCAACAAGGATACAAGGCAGTGCTGGCCAAGTATGAAAACTATTGCAAGAAAGCTTAACATCAGCAAGAGTACTGTTGAGAAAGCGATTGTGGAATTGGAGCGGAGAGCACTTATCATTAAGTCGAACCGCAGCTGCGACAGTCGTATCATCAGCAACCTCTACACCCTGCCTGATGGCATTGCATATTACCACAGAGAAGGCAAGGATGAGTTTTTGTGTATGGTACCCCCAGACTCACACGAGGGTGGTGCTGCCGGAACAGGCGGTCAGGAAATAAATAAAGAAAAAGAATTGACAGAAA
>JAFYXI010000002.1 GCA_017546245.1 Clostridia bacterium
ACGGAAAACCTTTTTGCTGATGCTCTATGTGTCTTAATCTTAGGCATAACTCTGCTCCTTCCAAATGTATAATAATATTTTTTAAAAACTTACTTATTTAGGCGATACAACCATGCTCATATTTTTACCTTCGAGCTTTGGCGGTTTTTCTGCTACACCGTATTCGCTTACTGCATCGCGGAAACGCTCTAATAGCTGAAGTCCTAAATTACTATGATGAACTTCACGACCGCGGAAACGAACGGTAATTTTAACCTTGTCGCCACCTTTTAAAAACTTGTTGGTTTGATTTACCTTAGTATCAAAATCGTGATTGTCAATAGACGGTGAAACACGAATTTCTTTAAGACTTACTGTCTTTTGGTTTTTGCGTGCCTCTTTGTCGCGCTTTGCCAGTTCAAATTTATACTTGCCGTAGTCCATGGTTTTGCACACCGGCGGTTCTGCCTTTGGCGAAATCATAACGAGGTCAAGATTTTTGTTATAGGCAACCTCGAGCGCCTCTTTTGAAGACATTATTCCGAGCTGTTCACCGGTATCGCTAACAAGACGAACCGAAGCTGCGCGGATTTCTTCATTAATCAACAATTCCTGCTTACTGATGGAAAAGCACCTCCAACTTTTTATTGTAATAAGCTCTAGCCGCACAAAAAAAGCGGATAGAGAATCCTATCCGCAAAAATACACAAACAAAAACTGCTGTATATTGACCACGTTGGCTTTGCCTGGTGGTGAGAAACGAATAGGTTTCTGCTTACTGACTAAATAATATTACCATACAAAACTAACAATGTCAATAGTTTTTTAAAAAAATTTTAAAGGTTTAAAACAATTTCTTCAATTTCAATTTCGTTGTAATCTGCATCTGAATCGATACATTTTCCGCAGTTGTCACAAATTTTTTCGGGATTTAAATCACATTTTTCACATTCACCGCAATTTGTGCAAACTTTATCTTCTAATATGCATTCTTTCAATATTATCACCTGCCCAGACTAATTGTATCACAAAAAAATATATTTTGCAAGCGGCGGCAAGGAGGATTTTGGGTGCTTTATCATGCCGCCGCCTGATGCGGCAGGGTAGTTTAAAATGTATTTATTGCGTTACCTTACAGGAATCATCAGTTCCTGCCCCATAAATATTTCGGAAGATTCCATATTATTTTCATATTTTACTTTTTCTATAAAATCACGCAAGTCCATACGTTCGGGTTTGTACGGAGCGCACAGATTCCAGAGAGTATCACCGCTTGCAACGGTTACGGTAACAAAATCAATACCGTCATCGGCTACTGCAAAAACCCCGAGACCGAATGCCATAATCATTGCCATAACCATAATTAAAAGTGTTCTGCGCTGACGGCGAGCCTTTTCGCGATAGCTTGTTCTTTTATATGTTCTTTTCATTTAAATCAATCCTTTCTTAATACAAATACAAAACGTTTGTTCGGTTTGTGAGTTTATTTTAACAGAACATTTGTACGTTGTCAATACTTTTTTTAATTTTTTTCGAACAAATGTTTGATTTTTTTGAAAAACTGTGTTACAATATGGTTAAAGAAAGAAAAAAGTTGTATTTAAATAAAGAATTTTTGGAGGTTCGTTATGGCAAAGAGGGAGAACAGAGAACAACAGATACTTGATTTTATCAACCGACAGATTGACGATAAGGGGTATCCGCCGTCAATTCGTGAAATATGTGCTGCGGTTGGACTTGCATCGCCTTCTACCGTTCATACCTATTTAAAAAAGCTTGAAGAAAAAGGTCTTTTGGTTAAAGATGGTTCTAAAACACGCGCAATCCGTGTGGTAGGTCCTGATGCTGAAGAGCTTGCAGAGCCGGTTGAAGAATTTTTATCTGTTCCGGTTATAGGAACTGTTGCGGCAGGTGCACCTATTTTGGCTGAAGAAAATGTTTTAAGAACGTTTCCGCTTCCTATGGACTTTGCTAAAAATGCTGGTGTATTTATGTTAAAGGTTAAGGGCGAAAGTATGATAAATGCCGGAATTTTAGACGGTGATTTTGTTATAGTAAGTCAGCAGGCAACCGCCCGTAACGGCGATATGGTTGTAGCCTTGGTTGATGATTCGGCAACGGTTAAAACATTTTATAAAGAGAACGGATATTTTCGTCTGCAGCCTGAAAATGACACGATGGAGCCGATTATAGTTGACGAGGTAAGCATACTCGGAATAGTTGCCGGCGTGATTCGTATATATTAAGGAGGAAACTGCATCTATGTGTGTTGAAAATGAGATGCTGTTAAGAGCGGTTAATGATATTTCGGCAAAGCTTAAGGATATGCGCAGAGAACTGCATCAGATTCCTGAACTTGCGTTTTGCGAAGAAAAAACTTCTGATTATATATGTAAAAAATTCGACGAGACAGGTATTACATATAAACGCGGTGTTGCAAAAACAGGAGTAGTGGCATCAATTGAGGGCAAAAATGCAACAAAAACTCTGCTTTTGCGTGCAGATATTGATGCACTTCCTATGCAGGAGGATAAATCGCGACCTGACTGTTCTTTGCATGATGGGGTGATGCACGCTTGCGGTCACGATGCACATACGGCTGTTTTGCTGGGCGTTGCCGAGGTTCTGTGGTCTGTGCGTGACAGTCTTTCGTGCAATGTAAAGCTGGTGTTTCAGCCGGGTGAAGAGGATACGGGCGGAGCAGAGCCTATGATTTCAGAGGGAGTTTTAGAAAATCCTAAGGTAGACGCCGCATTGGCTCTTCACGTTATGAATGAGGTTGAAACCGGTAAAATAAGAGTTAAACCGGGCGCAGTTATGGCTTGCCCCGATGAGTTCGATTTAAAAATTATCGGTAAAGGCGGTCACGGGGGTTATCCTAAAGAGTGCATAAATCCTATAGAGATTGCAAGCCGCATTATAACCGATTTTTATGCGTTGTTAGATGAGGTAAACAAACCCGACAGACCTGTTGTTATATCGGTTTGCTCAATAGATGGCGGAACTTTTTATAACATAATTCCGAACGAGGTATCAATAAGGGGAACAGTCCGTCTTTATGACAGCGAGCTGCGTAAAAAACTGCCAAATATGCTTGAAAAGATAATAAAAGATAATACCGAACGCTATGGGGCAGAGTACGAATGGGATTACAGATTTATGTTCCCACCGCTTATTAATGATGAAAAAATGTGTGATGAGTTTTCTGCTGTATGCGCAGAAATATTGGGCGAAGATAATGTGATTAAAAACGGAACACCATCTATGGCAGGCGATGATTTTGCATACTTTGCAGAAAGAGTGCCGTCGGTTTATTTTAATCTTGGCTCGGGAAATAAAGAAAAGGGCATAACAATGCCGCTTCACGCACCTGATTTTGACATTGATGACGATTGTCTTAAAACAGGAGTTTTGGCAATGTGCGGTTATGCGTTAGGGTTTGGTAAATAATATAAGTAGTTTGATTTAATATTGATAACTTTAAAAGGTGCGGACAATCCGCACCTTTTGTGTTTTTGTTTGCGTTTAATTTTATATTCGCAGGGGCGGCATCCCCGACGACCTGATTGCATAAATTTTAGACTGAACGGACAGATGTGTGCATATGTCCCTGCAATTTAAATTTTGTTTTGTAGGGAATGCATTTATGCATTCCGAAATATTTAAACTAGCACAAATGCTGAATAATGTAGGGCACAGCGTTTACGATGTGCCGAAAAACGGAACGTCGGAAACCGCCGTTCCCTACGATTTTATTATGTGTTTAATGTTTACAATGCCGCAGACGATACGTACGATGTAATTTATATTACGGATGGAGCAAGTAGGGGCAGGGCTCTGCTCTGCCCGTTTGTATCATATTATTTTTCGGGCGGATAATATCCGCCCCTACTCAAAATATTTTTGCATTAGTGCTTTTTTAAGAAGTTCTAATTTTTCAAGGCTTTTTTGTACTTCCAATTTTGATTTGTCGGTCTGTTCGACAAAAGCAATATAGTCCTTTTGTAATTCAATTGGCGGAATAATCTGCATATATGCTTTCATAATTGCAGTATTCAAATTAGGTTGCGTTCCAGCTGGTGCTATTGCTCTAAAATGCTCTGTCATTTGATTCAACGCTTGCAATAAAAATACTTTATCTAATCTATTATCTATATTTTCCATCGCAAGCCAACCATCGTGAATACATCCATCAAAAGTAATTATTCTTGCAAATCCAAGAGAAACTCCACAATTAGCAAAGATTAAACTACCTTTTTTACTAAACGACTCTTTCTTACACCTTCTTGGATAATATGTTCTTTCGTAGCGTGCAGATAGATATTATCACCTTTTGTTGCATCCCCAATCTTAATCCAAGGAATCGTTCCACCCAAATACTGCTCAATAGGTCTTGGAGAACCACCTCTCGAAATATCACACAGATTGCCAAGAGGTTCAATATCCCACCCTCTATCATTTATATTTATGTCACCAAACAGTTCGACAAATCGTGCTTTGACAAGCTCGTCCATTTTTGAAAGTTGTTCTTTTCGCTTGTTAATTAAATCTGTTATTTTATCTAACTTTTCAACTATTTTCTTCTGTGCTTCCATAGGAACAAAAGGTATTTTTACACTTTTAACTATTGAAGAAGTAACAGCAGGATAGCTTGCACCTGTAGCTTGTGAAACCATATCATCTATAAAGCTTTGTGACTGGCAAAAGTAAAATATATATTTGTTCAAAACCTCTTTTTTATATCTTAAAACACAAAAGCCTGTGGACGCTACAAGAGTTTCATCAGAATTTGTATTTACCATAGCAACAGCATTCAAATTAGGTCTTACAGTTGATACTAATATGTCGCCTTGCTTTACCAGTTGCTTTGCACGGCTGGGCGCACTGCTTGCATTCAGAAGCTGCGTTGATATGATTTTTTTGCTGATATTGTTTACTGAAGAAATATCTATATATTCTATATCAAACGCATCGTTTTTCTTTAAAACATCAACAGAATTTTCACATAAATCTTTTAAACAGACCAATTCCACAACTACACCCCTTTCTTCAACAATCTATAAATATTATACCAAAATATCCAATTAAATACAAGAATTATTTACACAGTTACCTATTGTCAATTTCCTTGACTATTTACTAACATTACACATTTTCCTTAAGCAGAATATATAAAGTTGCTTTAAATTATAGCTTGCTATATTGGCTATTAAATACTATAATTGTAATGGGAGGGAAAGCTATGAGCATACTTAAAAATTGTCTGGGTTTATCTCACGAATATATAAAAAAGGTTTTAGCCGAGGGTGATACAGCTATTGATGCCACCTGCGGAAACGGTTACGACACAGAGCTGCTTTGCAAGCTGGTGGGTGACAGCGGTCACGTTTACGGCTTTGATGTTCAAAAACAGGCGATAGATGTCACAAAGGAAAGGCTAAAGAAGTTTAATAATGTAACGCTTATTTTAGACGGACATGAGAATATGGAAAGCTATGTAAAAGACGAGGTCAGCGCAATTATGTTTAATTTTGGTTATCTGCCCGGTGGTGACCACGCAAAAGCTACCAAAAAAGAAACCAGCATAAGTGCAGTTGATGCAGGGCTAAGGCTTTTAAAAAAGGGCGGACTGATGACCTTGTGTATTTATTCGGGTGGAGATACCGGTTTTGAAGAAAAAGACGCAATTTTAGAATTTTTAAAAGGAATAGACGCAAAAAGCTTTTCGGTGCTTATGCATAATTTTGTTAATCAGGTGAATAATCCACCGATATTGGTGTGTATAGAAAAGAAATAAAGAGCATTGTCGCAATTGCGACAATGCTCTTTATTTGGGATGGACGGAAAATAGCGCAGTACTCTTTCGAGTATCATCGGGCACTAAGAGCAAAGCATCGTTACACTCGCTTTGTCAAAGTGCCCAGTGTTACTGGACAAACTGAACCCGAAGGCGTACGTTGGTACGTCGAGAGGTGAAGTTTGTTCAAAACACAAGGCATTATAAAAAAAGGAATTCGTTATTTAACGAATTCCTACATTAAGTTTTAAGTTATTTTAACTTAATCGATTGCATTAAATGGCGTAGCTGTGCGAGTTGTTTGCCTTGTGTGGTGTGCGCATTTTGCTACAGCCCTTTTAGTCTTCTACAGTTACAGTTTCTATAGTTTCAATAACTACATCATCTTCTGCGTCATCTTTTTTCTTTTTGCAGCATTTCTTTTTACAAAGGTCTGCCAGCTTATCGAGCAGGGTAGGTACTTTGTCAATTACATCTTCGATAGGAGAAGTGTTTTTATCCATAGGAAGAAGTTTAATCTGTCCCTGACCTACAACCATAAAAGCAACAGGGTCGATTGTTGCGCCGCCGCCTGAACCGCCGCCAAAGTTTGCGTTTGTATCGGGAGAGACACCGGTGCGAGTACCAAACTCGCTTCCGCCTGCACCGAATCCGAAAGATACCTTAGAGATAGGAATAATAACCGTTCCGTCTTTCGATTCAACCGGTGAACCAACGATTGTGTTTACATCTACCATGTCTTTTATGCTTTTCATTGCTGTTTCCATTAAGCCTTTAATTGGATGCTCTGCCATATTGACACCGCCTTTTCTTAATTTTTCGTTTTTATTCTAAGTCCATCCTTTCGATGAACAGATTTACAATTTTTAAAGCCTTAAAGCCAATGCTAATAATATGCACAGGTCTTAAAATTAATATACTTTTTATATAAAGATTAAAGCATTCGCGGTTAAAGTCGGGTGTTACATTAAGGTCGATTTTTTTAATGCCGAACATCTGATTTATAACAGATACCAGGCAGGATGACGAGGTCCAGGCTGCACCTGTCGCAATCCCCGTTTTTGCTGCATCAGAAAGACCGAAATGAACCTTAAAATCAACCGTTTTAAACTCAATTTTTTGCCTTAAGTCAGACAAAATTTCTTTAATATCATTTTTAGATTCAGAATATGCCGAGTATATTCCGCTGCATATTTTTTTAAAACGTGAAAACGTAAGTCTTTTTTTGCTTTGCTTTTTATTCTCGGCCTTTTTAAGTTCTTTTTTTGATTTTTTCTTCTTATTTAACGGAATACGAATTTTGATGGGAATGCCTAAAAGGCGCAAATGCACAATTAACTTTTGCTCTTTTCCCGAGTGCAGATATTCTATACCTGCCTGCATTTTAAAAAACAGCAGAGCAAAAATAATAAGGATTAATATTGATGCTGTAACTGCAAAAATAATCATTTGTTCACCCGATTCGTATGCGGATTTTATAAAGACGGCATATCTTCTGTTTCAATATCGTCAGTAATGCCAATATTATCAACCGAAATCTGTGCACCGATACCTGTTTGAATATCAGGCAGCTCAGAAAGTGATGAAAGACCAAAGCTTCGTAAAAATTCCTGAGTGGTGACATATAAAATCGGTCTGCCGGGGGCATCTAAGCGACCGCCCTCTTCGATAAGACCGCGCTCTATAAGTCGGTTTACCGGACCGTCGGAATTTACGCCTCGTATATATTCAATACTGCCTCTGGTTACCGGCTGGTGATATGCAACGATTGACAGGGTTTCGAGTGCGGCAGGTGACAGAGTTTGCTTTTTGCGTGGTTCTGCCAACGCCTGAACGTAGCGATAATTTTGCTCAACCGTACACAGCTGATATTCATCTTCTAAGCAAATAATTTTAAGACCGCGTTCATTTTCACGATAGAAATCAGACAGCTTGTCTACCGCTTTTATTATTTCTTCTTCGGTCATTTCTAAAATATCGGCAAGCTCTTTGCGTGAAACGCTTTCGCCGGCGGCAAAGAGTATGCTTTCTATTATCGAATCTGTGTTAAAACTCATTAGTTATCTCACCATCTCTAAGTTTTGTTATAATAATTTCTTCGCCCGAGGTGTCAACGAATACAATTTCTAATTTCATCATCTCGAGGAGTGCTAAAAATGTTGCAACCAACGCAGGACGGGTTTTAATATCAACAAATAAAGCTTCAAATGTAATCTTGCGCTCTTTGTTTAATCGGTCTTTTATGTATTCTGCTCTTGACGTAACCGAAACCTTTTCGTGACCGACAATGCCTGAAAACGATGTTTTTGGCGGCGGAGCTTTTCGCTCTGTTTTGTCTATTATTATGGCAAATGCCTCGAGCAGTCTTTCTAAATCAAAGCTCTGTGTACTGTAATCGGGAGCTTTTTTTTCGATTATATCAGGCTGTTTAAAAAAGTTATAGTGCGATGCGCCCTCGTGACCTTTTAAAAATTCAGCCGCCTGCTTTATTTTCTGATACTCTTCTAAGCGGGCAACCAAATCTTTTCTGGGGTCGTCTTCTTCCTCCTCTTCGTGGCGGGGCAGAAGCATTTTTGATTTAATCAACAAAAGCTCGGTTGCCATAAGCAAAAATTCGCTCGATACTTCGATGTCAAACTCTTTATATGCATCAAGATATTCCATATACTGTGAAGTGATTTTTACTATGGGAATATCGTAAATACTAACCTTATTTTTTTTGAGCAAATGCAAAAGCAACTCTAAAGGACCTTCGAATACTTCTAACTTTACCGAAAGCTGATTTTCTTCCAACTTATAGTCCTCCTACCAAAAAAGTGAGTATGTTCAATATAAAGCTGTGAGCGGTGCTTATAATAGGTGTTAAAACATCGGTTGCTAAGGCAAACACCAAAATAAACCAACCTAAATGCTCATAGCGCATAATGTCGTAATAAAGTCTGCCGGGGAGCAACGGCAAAAATATTTTAGAGCCGTCGAGCGGCGGAATGGGTATAAGGTTAAATACACCCAGACCGATATTAAGACTTATAAACGACGATAAAAATGTTGCTATAATATTGGTAAACCAATTTAGCGGAACTTCTGCAACGATTAAAATTTTAAATATTACAATTGCTAAAAATGCAAGTATAAAGTTTGCCAAAGGACCGCCTAACGATACCAATGCAGTATCACGCTTAGGTTTTTTAAAGTAATACGGATTTATTATAACGGGCTTTGCCCATCCGAATCCGAACACCAGCATACAAATTGCACCCACTGGGTCTAAATGCTTTAAAGGATTTAAAGACAGCCTGCCCATAGATTTTGCAGTCGGGTCGCCTAATTTATATGCAACAAATCCGTGTGCCATTTCGTGCGCGGATATTGCCATTAAAACAACAACTGCACGAATTAAAAGCGAGATAATATTAAAACCACCCATTCTAAAGGGGCTTAAAAGTCCTAAAATATACAAAACGCCACATCCTAACAAATTCCATTATATCTTTATTATAACGAAAATTTGTCTGAGTGTAAAGTTAAATTTTATAATTTCATACTTAATTAATATTTAATCTGATAATTCATTTTAAAAATTTCGGCAATTACGCTGTTTTCGCCTACTAATACCGCAATCATAAGCGAAGAATCGGTGGAATTTTTAAATTTCATATCAAGCGTGCCGTAGTTTACGGCGGCATCTGTACCGGGGGCGGTATAGCCTACATCTTTTTGGTGGTTGTGCCGCTCGATTATTTCAAGACCGGCGTTCTCTGCCGCCTGATAAACCGTAGATGCAAGCTGACACACACCACCGCCAAAGTCATCTTTTTTTTCTCCTTCTATTATTGTGGCGGCAGGCAGATATCCGCGTTCCTCTGTGCGTTTGCCTACTATCTGATTAAACGAGAAAATCTCGCCCGGCTTTAGTATATATGCATTAATACTTTTGGCGGCAAGACGAATGTTTTTTAAGCGGTTTTCGCTTTTGTCCAAAAGGGTAGTTGCGGCTTTAGATATTCTTGTTCTGCTCTCGGGGGTGGGAGTAGGCTCGGGTGTCGGTGGAGCAGCTGTTATATCAGCAGCAGGCGAGGGAGAAAAAGATTCTTTTGCAGAATTCGTCTGCTCAGGAGCATTGGGATTTCGTGAGCAGGAGCACAGTAAAAAACACATAGTAACTATTATAATTAATTTCATTTTGTTCACCTTATTAAAAAATTTGTTATTTTTATTATGCTTTTTTTAATAAAAAACAAACTATGAAAAATATAGATAAAATTTTAATAAAAGTATTTTCAAATACAAGAAAATTTGGTATAATATAAAAAATTATAAAATTTGCGGAGGTAATTATGGAAACAGAAAAGAAAATAAGCGATTCAGTTATAGATATGGTAGAGCTGGTGCTTCCGAATGATGTTAATCTTCTTAACAATTTAAAAGGCGGCACATTAATGCATTGGATAGATATTGCAGCAGCGCTTACAGCGTCTAAGCATTCTAATCATATAGTAGCAACGGTTGCGATGGACAGCCTTGATTTTAAGCACCCAATAAAGCTTGGAGAAATGGTAAGATTGGTGGCAACAATGGTATCGGTAGGGAATACATCAATGAAAATTAAGGTAGAGGTATGGGCAGAAAATCTGCAAACCGGTTCTGTTATAATGACAAATGAGGCAAATCTTGTTTTTGTTGCTTTGGATGATAACGGAAGACCTGTTAGAGTTCCACGATTGATTGAGGGGTAGTAGGAAATGTAAAAATAATCCGGAACGCAAAAAGACAAAATAAACAAAGAAAAAAACGCCCACTTTCGTGGGCGTTTTGTGTTGCATAATATTAATTATTTACCAGCAACGATGTCTTTTAAAGCTTTACCAGCTTTAAATGCCGGAACAGTAGTAGCCGGGATTTTGATAACTGCGTTTGTCTGTGGGTTTTTACCGGTTCTTGCAGCACGTTTTCTAGCTTCGAAAGTACCGAAACCTACTAACTGGATTTTGTCACCTTTCTTAAGAGCGTCACCTACAACGTCAACGAAAGAGCTAAGAACTTTTTCAGCGTCTTTCTTTGTTACATCAGCTTTTTCAGCTAACAGTGCAACTAATTCTGTCTTATTCATCACAATTCCTCCTATGTTTAAATTAAAATATTTCTTTATATAGCTGTTGCTATAAATAGACTAAATCTTTTTTGCCTCATCCCACAAGGCTGTTTGTTCATCAAGCGGCATATCTGAAAGTTTTTTGCCCTGCCTATTGGCAATAGCTTCAACCTTTTCAAACCGGTCGATAAATTTTTCAGTTGCCTTTTTAAGTGCGGTTTCTGCTTTTATGTTTGCAAAACGTGCAACGCTTACTGCGGCAAACAACAAATCCCCAAGCTCTTCTTCAATATGCTCGGTGTTACCTGACTCAATAGCCTGCTTAAGCTCAGCTGTTTCTTCAGACACCTTTTGCATAACTCCGTTCATATCATCCCAGTCAAAACCTGCTTTGGCTGCCTTTGATGAAACCTTCTGAGCACGCATCAGAGCCGGCAGATAACTGCACACATCTTTCATGCCTTGTGTGATGCCTAAAATACCCTTTTCCTTGGTTTTGTTCTTTTCCCAGGTAGCCAACACCTCTTCGGGAGTGTCTGCCTTATCAGAGCCGAAAATGTGAGTGTGGCGCGTTATCATTTTATTGCAAACATGATTTAACACATCTGTAATGGTAAAGGTGTTTTCAGATTCGCCAATCTGCGAATGAAATACAACCTGCAATAAAACGTCGCCCAACTCATCGGCAAAAGCATCTTTATCTCCGCTGTCTAATGCTTCGATTGCTTCGTATGCTTCTTCAACCAAATTCATTTTGACTGATTCGTGGGTCTGAACCTTGTCCCAGGGACAACCATTCTCTCCACGCAACACTTTTATTATACCAATTAAATCGTCAAATGTATAGTCTTTTTTTCCTATGTTCATAAATTTTTCACCTATTTCCAAAAAAAGTATATATTTTTTAGTAATTTTGCCGAAAAAAATGGCACTTTTGCTCTTTTTTTACGGAAAAAACTTACTATTCGTGTTTTGTAATTGTAGCAATATCGTCTTTTTTTACTGCTTTTAAGAGCCAGATTGATGCAAAATAAACTATTGCGCCAACTAAAATTGCGGCAAAAAGTGAAATTGCAACCGTAAGTTGCGCATCAGATGCAAGAGGTGTTACCGGTGCTGTCTGCGGTAAAAATGTAACTGTTTTATTTAATTCAGGTGCACCGAGCATCGAGCCGGTTATCTGATAAGTAAAGTATGCAGCTGCCATCATTAAAACAACAGCAATAACCGGTTTGATTATATTATTTAAAATACTGAACTCGGGCTTTATTATTTTAAATATCGCCCAAAGATTTAAAAGTGCAATTGTAAGGTAACACAGTACAGTTGAAATTGGTGCTCCGCCTATGTTTATATTCGGTGCGGCAAGAAGGACAAAGCCCGATGCTATTTTAACAACTGCGCCGATTCCCATATTTATTACCGGAATCATAACGTGGCCCGATGCCTGTAATATTGCTGTGGTTACAGATACCAGGCATACAAAAATTACTGCCCAGCCTAAAACTATGAGCATACTTTGCGCTCTTGCGTTGTTATAAACAACGGCTAAAACCGGCTCTGATAAAAGTGAAAGTCCGGCAGCGCAGGGCAGAGCAAACAGAGTGGTAAGTCTTATCGAAATTTCGGTAAAACGACGTACTTTGTTCATAGACTTAAGCGCAAATGCGCCCGAAATTGCAGGCACTAAGCACATTGAAAGAGCCGTAACTATCGTAAGCGGCAGATTAAACATCGGTACAGCAAAGCCTGAGTATGCACCGTAAAGTATTTCGGTTGCTTTTGTGCTTAAAACCTCACCGATTACGCATTCGCTTGCTGAAAGTCCGAAATATTCAAGCAGGGTATTATGCATTTGGGATGAAACTATAATACCTCCTAAGCGTTTGCGGATTATAAAAAGGTCAATTAAGTTAGTAAGCGATGATACAGCTGCACCGAAGGTTATGGGAATTGCAATAACTGCAAGCCTAAGCATAATTGTACGCATTGAGCGCACGGGTTGAGTTATGGGCAGACTTGCCGACTGAATCTTCTTTTTGTCGATTATATATATAATAAAAATAGTAAGGCAGCCTAAAAACGAACCGGCTGTAACACCCAAAACTGCACCGGCTGCTGAGTTTATAAGTCCGGTCGGGAGCAATAGCGATGCAAGCATCAGACCGATTATAAGCTTGCCTAAGGCTTCTGCCACCTCGCTCATAGCGGTGGGGGTCATGTTAGAGCGACCTTGAAAATATCCTCTGAAAGCAGACATAACTGCAACAAAAAATATTGCAGGTGCAATTGCCATAATACCCAAGGCAGAGTTTTCAGAGCCTACACTTTTTGCAAGTAAACCCGAGCAGAAGAAAAGAACACATCCGCCCAAAAGACCGATTACGGTTAAAAGTATTAATGAAGCTTTAAAGATTTTTCGTGCTTCCTGCTCATTATTTTTAGCCGTGCTTTCGGATACCATTTTCGAAACCGCAACAGGAAGGCCCGCCGTTGCTATTACAAAAAGTATGGCATAAAAGTTGTATGCACTTGAAAAAAGTGCCATTCCTTCTTCTTCTAAAATATGAGCAAGCGGAATTTTAAATACTGCACCGATAAGTTTAACTAAAAAATTTGCTGCAACTAAAATTGCCGTTCCTGTCAAAAAAGATTGCTTTTTTATTCCTGCCAAGCTGTTCACCCTTTCTTTTTTAGGTATTGGCTTTTTATATAATGTATTTTTAAAAAGCGGACATTATACTAAAAAGCATAAAACAAGCTATTATTTTCCAAGACAAAAACGTGAGAAAATTCTGTCTACTATTTCTTCAGAAACTGTCTGACCGGTAATTTCGCCAAAGGCGCTTATTGCATTTGTTACATCTATAGCAATTAAATCGGCAGGAACAACGCCTATTGCACCGATTGCGTTATTTAAGTATTCTGCCGCTTCTGATAATGCTTGCTTGTGGCGAAGATTTGTTATTGTAACATCGCCGTTTGCTGATATTTCGCCAAGCTTAAACATTTCTAAAATAGTTTCTGCAAGCTTGTCTATACCTGTTTTTTCTTTGGCAGAAAGAGCCACGCAAGGAAAACGACCGTTAAATTCCGATACATCTGAGTTTGGACAAAGGTCGGTTTTGTTTATAATCAAAATTGCTTTTTTGCCGTCTAAAGAAGCTGCAATTTTTCTGTCTTCATCAGTTATACCGCAGGATGCATCAAGCATCATAAGCACAAGGTCGGCTTTTTTTAAATATTCCTCTGCCTTTATTATGCCTAAGGATTCCACAGGATTGTCGGTATCGCGTATTCCTGCGGTATCAAAAATATTAAGGCAGACGCCTGAAAGTACAACTCTTTCTTCAATAACATCGCGTGTTGTGCCTGCGATTTCGGTTACTATTGCGCGGTCGGTATCGGAAAGGGCATTTAAAAGCGAAGATTTGCCCACGTTGGGTCTGCCGCAAATAACTGTGTTAATTCCGTCGCGTATAAGAGTGCCGCGCTCAGATGTTTTTAAAAGAGCATTAACTTTATTTAAAACATCTTTTAAAATATCTTTAAGCTGTTGCTCTTTAAGCTCGTCAATTTCTTCTTCGGGATAATCGGCCGCTACGTTAATCTGCGCCGTTACATCAAGCAGACGGTCACGAAGAACTGCGATTTCGCGCGAAATACTTCCTTCAAGCTGATGAGTAGCGGTATCCAGCGCAAGTGATGAGGTAGAGTTAATAACATCAATAACAGCCTCGGCCTGAGATAAATCCATTTTGCCGTTTAAGAATGCACGTTTTGTAAATTCACCTGCCGATGCCAAAACTGCTCCGTGAGTCAAAATGGCAGACAACACGGCATTTGTTACAGTTATGCCGCCGTGACAGCTTATTTCGACAGTATTTTCGCCGGTAAAGGTTCGCGGTGCGTGCATAACAGAAACTAAAACTTCGTCAATGGTTTTGTCGTTATCAACTATATGCCCATAAAGAATGGTATGGCTTTTTGCCTGCGAAACAGTCTTGCCCTTAGGATTTTTAAAAATACGGTCGCAGATGGTAAAAGCCTCGCTTCCGCTGACTCTTATGACCGAAATTCCGCCTGTTCCGTGCGGAGTTGCAACCGCGGCTATTGTGTCATTAATCATTGTTATTTCCCCTTAATGTGTTAAAATCGTCTAAAATATCGGTGAGCGCATCTAAAAAATCTGCAATTTCTGAAAACTGAGATAAAAGCCTGAATGCCTTTAAAACCTCGAGCTTAAATTCGCGGCTTATATAAGGCGATGCTTCGGGATGTGTAAGCGGACAGCTTACAGCTCTGGGGTCTAAAACTATACGAACCTGACTTCCTTTTCTAAAGTAAGGTACGAGTGGGAAAATACGGCACGAAAGTGGTCTTTCGCTACGCTCGCACGGGCGTGTGCAGCAAACAAGCTTCGCACATTTGCCGTTTTTGTATGTAAAATCGGAATCGGTTATTTTAAACCCGTCATTGTTTTTAAAAAGAGCTTCTTCGCCCGGAAAAAGATACATTCCTGTTTCGTCATCGTCATATGATGAACAGCAAAGCTTTCCGCACAACTCGCCGCAGTCAAGCGGCAGAGGAGTTAAATCATCTAAATGCCGGTAAATTGCTTTGTAAATTTCTTTTATATGCATAGCTCCTCCAACGATAAAACGCGGTGCGGCTTTAGGCCGCAAGCCGCGCTTTTTATTTAATATTATGCTTTGTCGAGTGCTTCTTTTAACAGCTTGTTAATCATCTGCGGATTAGCTTTACCCTTAGATACACGCATAACCTGTCCGACCAAGAAGCCCATAGCTCTGTCTTTGCCTGCTTTATAGTCAACAATAGACTGAGGATTCTGCGCAAGAACATCATTAACCATCTGAAGAATTGCACCTTCATCAGAAACCTGAGCAAGACCCAGCTTTTCAACTAAAGCTTCAGGATCTGCAGGCTCAGCAAACATTGCATCCAAAACTTTTTTAGCTGCGCTGTTAGAGATAGTTCCTTTGTCAATTAAAGCAATCATTTTAGCCAGCTGTGCCGGAGTAAACGGAATATCAGCCGGTTCAAGCTCTTTGTCGTTTAAAATTTTGGATATATCGCCCATAAGCCAGTTACTTGCAGTTTTTGGCTTAGCACCCTCAGATACGGTTGCATCAAAGAAATCTGCCATCTTTTTAGAAGAGGTTAAGATAAACGCATCGTATTCAGGCAGACCGTATTCGCCGATATAGCGTGCTTTGCGCTGTTCGGGCATTTCGGGGATAGTACCTTTAATTTCTTCAACCCATTCGTCAGAAACAACGATAGGAACTAAGTCAGGTTCGGGGAAGTAGCGGTAATCCTGAGCGTCTTCTTTGCTGCGCATAGGGATACTTTCGCCGCGAACATCATCCCAACGACGGGTTTCCTGAACAATAACGCCGCCGTTATCTAAGATTTCTGCCTGGCGTTTTTGTTCATATTCCATAGCACGAACTGCTGCACGGAAGGAGTTAACGTTCTTCATTTCGCAACGTGTGCCGAATTCTTTTTGTCCGACAGGGCGAAGAGAAACGTTTACGTCACAACGGAGCGAACCCTCCTGCATTTTGCAGTCAGAAACTTCGGTATATTCTAAGATTGATTTTAAGGTTTCTAAGTATACTCTTGCTTCTTCGGGTGAGCGTAAATCAGGCTCTGATACGATTTCAATAAGCGGAACACCGCAACGGTTGTAGTCTGCCATAGACTCGTTGCTGTAATCGTCGTGAATGAGCTTACCTGCATCTTCTTCAATGTGAATGCGTGTAATACCAATGCGGCGTGTTTCGCCGTCTACGTTAATATCAATGTAACCGTTCTGGCAAAGCGGCAGATCAAACTGAGAAATCTGATACGCTTTCGGAAGGTCGGGGTAGAAATAGTTTTTTCTGTCCTGCTTGCCGTATTTAGTGATAGAGCAGTTTGTAGCAAGACCGGCTTTTATTGCATAGTCAACAACTGCTTTGTTGAGTACGGGAAGAGTTCCCGGCATACCTGTACAAACGGGGCAGCAGCGAGTGTTAGGCTCGCCGCCGAATTCGTTTTTACAGCTACAGAATATTTTTGTTTTAGTTGAAAGCTCTGCATGGACTTCAAGTCCGATGACTGTCTCGTAATTCATTTTTTAGTCCTCCCTTACAGATTCGGTCTTACTTTAGTAATTGTTTTTTCAAGAGCATATGCGGCATTTAATACGGTTGCCTCGCCAAACGGCTTTCCTATAATCTGAATACCAATCGGAAGACCTGCTTTATCATAACCGCAGGGGATTACGATTGCCGGCAGACCGCCGATATTAACAGAAACTGTACAAATATCGCCCATATACATTTTGAGAGGATCGGAGGTTTTTTCTCCGATTCCGAATGCGGTGGTAGGGGAGGTAGGAGTAACAAGCACGTCATATGTTTCGAATGCCTTATTAAAGTCATTCATAACCATTGTGCGCACTTGCTGAGCCTTTTTATAATATGCATCATAATAACCTGATGAAAGTGCATATGTTCCAATCATTATACGACGTTTAACCTCTGCACCGAAGCCTTCGCTTCTGGTCTGGCAGTAAAGGTCTAAAAGATCGCTGAATTTTTCAGCACGGTAGCCGTATTTAACACCGTCAAAACGTGCCAGGTTTGAGCTTGCCTCGGCGGATGAAATCATATAGTATGCAGGGAGTGCATACTCGTTAAGCGGCAGACTCATATCTGCAGCTTCTGCACCGAGTGCTTTCATATTTTCAACTGCTTTGATAATTGCGGTTGTAATTTCGCTGTCGATACCTGCGCCAAAGTATTCTTTCGGCATGCCGATTTTAAGACCTTTTATATCTCCGGTCAATGCTTTTTCAAAGTCAGGATGCTCAATATTTACACTTGTTGAATCTTTAGCATCATAGCCTGCAATGTGGTTTAAAACCATAGCGCAGTCTTTAACGTCTTTGGTCATAGGACCAATCTGGTCAAGTGATGATGCAAATGCAATAAGACCGTAACGTGAAACAGAGCCGTATGTCGGCTTTAAGCCAACGCATCCGCAAAAAGATGCAGGCTGACGGATAGAACCGCCTGTATCAGAGCCGAGTGTAAAATATGCTTCGTCAGCAGAAACGCAGGCAGCACTTCCGCCTGAGGAACCACCCGGAACTTTTGTAATATCGTATGGATTTTTTGTCTTTTTAAAATATGAGTTTTCGGTAGATGAACCCATTGCAAACTCGTCCATATTGAGCTTTCCGAGTAAAACTGTTCCTGCATTTTTAAGCTTTTCGGTAACGGTTGCATCATACGGCGGCTTAAAGTTATAAAGCATTTTAGAAGAACATGTGGTTAAAACATTTTTAGTACACATATTGTCCTTTAATGCCATAGGAACACCGGCTAAAGCACCAACATCTTCACCCTTTGCGATTTTGGCATCAACTGCTTCTGCCTGTGCGACAGCTTCGTCAGCTAAAACTGTTACGTAGCTTTCCACCTTATCTTCAACCTGATTGATTCTGTTTATGGCAGCTTGTGTTGCCTCTTTTGAAGAAATTTTCTTTTCTTTAATCATATCACGAATTTCGTGAGCTGTTAATGTATATAAATCCAAGTTTGCCACCTCTTTTAAATCGTAAATTAATTATTCAACAACTTTAGGAATCAAGAAACCGTCGCCATCTGAATCAGGAGCGTTTTGTAAAATTTCTTCTCTCGGAAATGACTCTTTAACCTCGTCTGCACGAAACGCATTCTGCATAGGGATTGCGTGTGCAGTAGGAACAACACCGTCGGTGTTTAATTCGTTTAATTTATCGGCAAAGCCTATAATATTTCCCATATCGTTTATTAAGCTTTCGGTCTCCGCTTCGGTAAGGTTTAATCGTGCAAGCTTAGCAACGTGCAAAACCTCTTCTTTGGTTATTTTCATATCGGATTCCTCCTAGAATTTATTCATAACAAGACCTGTTATAAGTTTCGGATAGAAATAAGTTGATTTTTGAGGCATTTTTTCGTTAGCTAACGATACATCTTTAATTTCGTGTACCTTTGTTGCGTTTAAAAGGAAGGAACACTGATATTCGCCGCTCTTTACGCTGTCAGCCGCTTCGCTTGCATAACGTGTGTATACAAGGTTTTTCTGATTTGCCATATTTTCCATATCAATTCCGAAAATATCACCCAAAATAAGAGTGTGAAGTATTGCAACATCAAGACCGAGCCAAGCATCCGATTTGTCGGCAATATGCTTTTTCATAGCTGTTTTATCGGTTAATGTTAAAAGATAGAAATAGTCCTTGCCGGTATAAAAAGCAAATGCCTTTTCGGTATCTTTTAATGCATCAATAGCCGCTTCCATTTCTTTAGCGGCATCGGCTTTTACAGCAATCTTTTCAGATGCAAACACTCCGTCAAGTTTTTCGATTACTTCGTTTTCGTCGAAGTGCTCAAGATTTTTAACCATACGGTGAGTAGGAAGAACAACCAAACCGGGGTCGTCCATTTCAACCAGCATCATCATGACGTAGTTAAACAGGTCATCCTGAGTATAGTCCGGGTTTTCTTCGCGCATTTTATTGCGGAAGTTTAAGGCTGTTTCGTAGCGGTGGTGACCGTCTGCAATAAACAGCTGCTTGTCGGCAAAGCCTGCCTGAACATCGGCGATTGTTTTCTCATCGG
Source organism: Clostridia bacterium (assembly GCA_017546245.1). Classification (GTDB taxonomy): domain Bacteria; phylum Bacillota; class Clostridia; order UBA1381; family UBA9506; genus RGIG1666. Next base: position 19,544 of record JAFYXI010000002.1, read on the forward strand.
TAACTACCCAAAGATTCTGAATAATTCCGTCTTTTGCAGTAAAGCTTACATCAGCAGGACGTGAAGATATTTCTGCAATTTTTTTAGTAAGTGTTTTTTCAGAATCCATATAAAGACAATAAATCTGCGAGAAGTTTGCATGAGTTGTGCTCATTAAATTAAAACGGTCTGTTTTTGCTTTTGAAAGTGTTTCTTCGTGCGGAAGAACAATTTTCTTTGAAAACTCAGCAAGCTCAACTAAGGTAATAAATCCTTTAAATGATTTTGTTTCGCCACCGGGCAGAGTAAAGATTTCTTCATAAAGATAAACAGCCGGCTTTTCTTCAAAGCACAAAATCTGCTCGTCAATCCATGTTTTTAAATCTTGGGCTGTACGTGTATAGCGGTTGTTGCTTTCGTTATCGTCAGCAAATTCTTTTCCTAACTCCAAACGGATTACGCTGTGAGGGTCAAGATTGTAAAATTCCTCCTGCTCTTTAGGAGAAATAATGTCATAAGGTGGTGTTGTAACTGCGGAAAGGTCTTTGTTTTCGTTGTAACGCAGTCCGCGAAATGGAATAATTTTTGCCATGTTTGTCGTCCTTTCTTTTACTGAATTTATGTATATTATTTATTATTTTCTAAAAATGGTATTAAATCAATCGGTTTTTCAAAAAGCATATCTGCACCTGCGCGAAGCAAGGTTTTTTCATCGCGAAAGCCCCACAGAGCACCTGCGGCGAACATACCTGCATTTTTGGCTGTTATAATATCCTGAGCTGAGTCGCCCAAAAACAGTATTTCTGACGGATTGACACCTAAATCCTTTGCAATAGTCAAAGAAGAGGTTGGGTCGGGTTTTATAGGAACTCCCGGCTTTTCACCGCAGATGGCGGCAAAACTAAAGTCAGAAAAATAGTGATTTACTATTATATTTGCAGGCTTGTCTGCTTTGTTTGATAAAACACATAACGGAATGTTGTTTTGATTCAGAAAACTGAATAATTCATTTATTCCGTCATACGGTCTGGTTTTTACGTTCCAATTTAAAAGATAATATTCTTTAAGCTCTGCGGTGCACGCATCAACCATATTATCATCAGATTTATACTCAGCAGGCAGACTGTCGCGTATAAGATTACGCATACCGTTTCCGATTGTCATGCGTATAAAATCCAATGTATGTGTTTTAAAATTATGGTTTTTCAAAACATAATTTACAGAATCGCATAAATCCTCTAAAGAATTTATAATTGTTCCGTCTAAGTCAAATATTACAGCTTTAAATTGCATTTTTTACCTCTTATTTATCCAAAAGAGAGTCATCGAATACATTTTCGGTATCATCTTCCGGCTTTTCTATCTGTGACATCATATATTTATCCATTACATTCCATACATAATAGTTCATTGTGTATGAGCTCCAAACAATTAAGAATAATGGCATTAAAATTAACCATACGAGCGGATAGTTCCATACAAGCACACCGTGAACTACACCTAAAATGATAAGAATGAATAAGTTTTGAGGTAACTTTGATATTGCAAATATCCACGAATTTTTAAGAATATGAATAAGCTTCATATCAAATGTAACCATAATGGGATACACATAAAAGCTCATAGACAGCATAAAAATGGTAACAACAATGGCAATTCCGAAAAGAATACCTGTGTTTAATCCGTGTGTAACAAAGAAATTAAGATAGAAGAAGAATGCTGTCGCAAGCAAGTAAGTAACTACAACCTGAAGAACACTCATTAAAAGCCCCTGCTTAATGTTCTTTTTGGAATGTTCAAAAAAGTCAGATGCCATAAATGCGTGCTCCTGACGTGAATAGTTACGGATAACATAGGTAAGACCTGCTGTAAAAGGTCCCGTCAGCATAAGCGGAATGAACGGAAGCGGTGGCAGAAGAGTAAGCTGACCTTTAATTAAAGCACTTAAAATCTCCACCCAGTCATATCCGATAGCTAAAAACAAGCTTGCTCCTATAAAAAGTATATTGCATACGGCATAAAGTAAATTGAGCTGCACCAGTTTCCAGAATTTTCTTGATAAAATATCAAAATAATTTCGTTTTAAAGCCTCTTCTTTTGAAATGCCTTTTCCCGGCTTTGCATAGCCGCCGCCAAAAATACCCATAATTAAATCCTCCTAATTATCGTTACGTGTTTTTCTTAACATTGTGCGCTCGGGAAACCGTCCCGGCAGGCGCATTTTTATTATCTGCTGAGCGTGAGGAGCAGAGGTTATCTCTTCGTTATCCTCATTTGTCATTTTATTAACCGTGTATGGTATGAAATCACCGACGGGCGGAACTATTTCAAGCTCATCGCCGGCGAAAAAACGGTTTCTCTGAGAAAGAATTGTTTCTCCGGTGCTTTCGTCATATCCATCTACCATTGCGACGATTTCGTATGTTCTTATATAGCTTGACGAGCCGTAAACCTGAGCATCGCTATCCGGCTTGCCAAGGTAAAATCCTGTGGTGTAGTGACGGTTACTTACCTTTGAAAGCTCGTCAGTCCATTTTGGATTAAAAGTGTATTTTTCAGGATTTGCAAGATACGAGTCGATTGCCTCGCGGTATGCCTTAACAACTGTTGCTACATAATATTCGGTTTTAACACGTCCTTCAAGCTTAAAGCTTGTAATTCCGCTTTTTATAAGCTCAGGGATGTGCTCAATCATACACAAATCGCGTGAGTTGAAAATAAATGTACCGCGTTCGTTTTCAAAAACATCTAAATATTCACCGGGGCGCTGTTGTTCAACCAAGGAATAGTTCCAACGGCAGGGATGAGCACATTCTCCCTGATTTGCATCGCGGCTTGTCATATAGTTTGACAAAAGGCAACGGCCTGAATATGAAATACACATAGCGCCGTGAACAAAAGCCTCGAGTTCAAGCTGGGGTGATACTTTCTGACGTATTTCGCTTATTTCGTCAAGTGATAATTCGCGTGCTAAAACCACACGTTTTGCGCCTAAATCATTCCACGCCTGAACAGAACGATAGTTTACGTTGTTTGCCTGGGTGCTTATGTGAACCGGAATGTTTGGTGCGTATTGTTTAGCGAGCATAAATGCTCCTAAATCTGCAATTATAAGCGCATCCGGCCCTAATTCGTTTATCTCTTCCAAAAACTTAGGAAAGGCATCAATGTCTTTGTTGTGTGGAATTATGTTTGCGGTAATATACATTTTCTTGCCGTGTGCGTGTGCAAACTCTATACCGCGAGCCAAATCATCACGTGAAAAGTTTTTTGCCGCCGCACGAAGAGAAAATGCTTCTCCGCCTGCATAAACGGCATCTGCACCATATGTAATTGCCATTTTAAGTCTGTCAAGATTTCCGGCAGGAGCCAAAAGTTCTATTGGATTCATATTTTTTATCCTCTCAATTTTTTGATAATATCCTGAGCAATGGTGTTTTCGTCTAATCCGCAATGCTTGTACAAAATTTCAGGATTTCCGTGCGGAACAACCGGATTTTCATGAGCTTTGATTAAAAGCTTTGTATTAAGCTCGCTATCTGCTAAAGTCGATGCAACCGACTCTCCGAAACCTCCACGGCGGATTCCGTCTTCTAAAGTTACCAAAAGCGGATATTCTTTGGCTAAATCCGTAACAAAGGCTTTATTAACCGGGAAAATCGTGCGCATATTAACAACAGTTGCGCCGATGTTTTGCTCTTTTAAAAGTTCGCAGGCAGATACAGCCTTTGAGAGCATATTGCCCACCGCTAAAATACACACATCTTTACCCTGGGTAAGCAAATCAGATTTGCCGTATGTAAACGGTGTTTTGTTTTCGTAAACACATTGACTGTTACCTCTGGGATAGCGGATTGCTATCGGTCCGTTATGCTCAAGTACGGCATAGTCAAGCATTTCGCCCAGCTCGTCAAGGTTTGACGGAGCAAGTATAGTCATATTCGGCATAGCCGATAAAAAGCTTAAATCATAAACTCCCTGATGCGTTTCTCCATCTTCGCCAACTATTCCTGCACGGTCGATGCAGAAAACTATATGAAGATTCTGAAGACACACATCGTGCAGAAGCTGATCGTATGCGCGCTGCAAAAACGATGAATAAACAGCAAATACAGGGGTAAATCCGCCTTTTGCAAGACCTGCGGCAAAGGTTACGGCATGCTGCTCAGCTATTCCTGCATCGAAAAACCTGTCAGGATATTTTTCGGCAAACCCAACAAGTCCTGTACCTACCGGCATTGCTGCGGTAATTGCACAAAGTTTTGGTGTTTTATCGGCAAGCGATAAAAGATGTCTGCCGAATGCAGAAGAATAATCTTCTGATTTTCCTTTTTTTTGCGCCTCGCCGGTATCTACCGCAAAACGGCTTATTCCGTGAAACAGTACCGGAGCTTCTTCTGCAAATTTATATCCTTTACCTTTTTTGGTAAGAATATGCAATAAAACAGGATTATTTATACTTTTTGCACTTTCTAAAACATAGCTTAAAAGCTCTGTATCGTGACCGTCAATCGGACCTAAATAAGTGAATCCTAAATCTTCAAATATAGTTGAGCTTGTCAAAAAATGACGAAAGCTGTCTTTTAAGCGTTTTGAAATTTTAAGCAATGGCTCACCGACAAGGGGCAAGCGTCTGAAAAACCGTTCTACCAAAGCTTTGAACTTAAAATATGCAGGCTTAGAACGTATTTTGGTTAAATATGTTGATATTCCGCCCACGTTTTTAGATATTGACATATTGTTATCATTTAAAATAACAATAAAGTTTTTCTTCATTGGTCCTGCATCGTTTAATGCTTCAAAAGCCATACCGCCGGTCAGTGCGCCGTCTCCTATAACTGCGGCAACGTAGTTGTCATCGTCTTTTAAGTTTCGGGCTTCGGCAAGACCAAGTGCGGCAGAAACCGATGTGCTTGAGTGTCCTGTGTTAAAAGAGTCATACTCACTTTCTTCGCATTTAGGAAAGCCGGAAAGTCCGCCAAACTGGCGCAGAGTATCAAAGCGCTCGCGTCTGCCCGTTAACAGCTTGTGAACGTATGTCTGATGCCCTACATCCCACACGATTTTATCCTTGGGCAAATCAAATACTTTAAACAGAGCTAAAGTAAGCTCTACAACGCCAAGATTAGATGCTAAATGACCGCCGGTTTTTGACACGCTGTCAACCAAAAATGCTCTTATTTCGTCAGCTAACAGCGTAAGTTCACGGTCGTTTAACTTTTTAACATCGTCAGGACAGTTTATTTTTTCTAAAATCTCATACATAATATCACTCTTTTATCTTTTTTAGTATGATGCGTTCAAAATAACGCTTAATATAAAAGAATTTATTTTCTATCTGTTCTATCGGATCAACCAAAACAGTATAAAAACCCATGCGGTTGCCGCCGTAAACATCGGTAAATATCTGGTCTCCGACCAATGCTGTTTCTTTTGCGGCTGTGCCTAAAAGCTGCATTGCACGTTTTAAGTTTTTCTTTGCAGGTTTTTTTGCATCTCCTATGGCATCGAGCTTTAGAGTTCTGTTAAAAAGCTCGACACGCGGAATTTTGCCGTTTGATATAAGGCAGATGCCAAATCCTTCTTTTTTCACATTATCAATTAAAGAGAGCACCTTTTCGCCCGGTTCGGCAACTCTGTGGCTTTCTAAAGTATTGTCGATATCAAAAATAATCCCTCGTATACCTGATTCTTTAAGCTTTTTTAAATCTAAAGAATGAACCGAGTCAATTTTCTGTTTCGGGATAAAACATTGCATTGTGCCGCTCCTTCCGAATAAGTGTCATACTGTGATGCAAGTATTAAAAAGTCTTATATGCAAATAAAAAACGGACATTTTTATACCTATTTTATTATTCTATCATATTATTGGTTTTTGGTAAAGGGGAAAATCGTTATTTTTTTCGTTTTTCTTTATCTTTTTTGCATATTTCATATATTCCCATAAAAAAAAGAAATCCGCCGAACAGTTTTTTTAATAATTTGGCATGTATAACCAGAGCTAAATACGAACCGCCGACAGCGCCTGCTATGCCTGATATAATAATCGGAATTGCAATTTTATAGTCTATTGCTTTATTTTTTATGTGTACAAAAAGTGCAACAACGGCAGTAGGTATAAAATACAAAAGATTTACGCCCTGTGCGGTGTGCTGGTCAATTGAAAGAAAAATAGAAAGTGCAGGAATTAAAATTGTTCCTCCGCCTATGCCCATTCCGCTTATAATTCCTGCGGCAAAGCCCGAAATAACCGGTAAAAAAATATTCATTTTGAAAACACCATCCTAACCGCTGCAATCAGCATAAATATCCCAAAAATTTTACGTATCATACCGCCCGTAAGCTTTTTTAAAAGACGTGCACCTAAAAATCCGCCAATAACTCCGCCTGCCGATACAGTTAATGCCAGTCGCCAGTCAAGAACATGACCGAAACCGTAGAAAATCAGGCTGACTATGGTAAAGCCTAAAATAATTAGAATAGCTGTTGCGTGTGATGTGTGCTCGTCACGGTCTAAAAATTCTTCTAAAAACGGAACGATTACTGTCCCGCCGCCGCTGCCGAAAAGTCCGTTTAAAAATCCTGCGATAAGTCCGCCTGATGCATATAATAAGAATTTATGTTTTTTTAGTTTTTCAAGCTTTTTCATTTAAGCCTCCTGTGCAGTTTTTTCTTAGTTTTCCTCGTTTTGCAAAAAATATAAGAAAAAGCAGGAAGGATTTACAGCTTGATACGATATTAAACCCTATGTTAAAATAAAAACACCGCAATTTTAAAAATTGCGGTGCTAAACTTAATTATTTTTTCTGTATGCTGAAAAATACGATGCCAAAACAATGAGCGCAACGGCAATAAAAACCTTTACATCAGGAACAATGTTGTTAATAATCAGCGTTACAAACGGTGTTAAAATCGGTTTTATAAAAAATGCAAGTGATGCCATTATTGCACCGCCTTTTTCAATCGCCTTAAAGTACAGGGCGTATCCCGTGCCTGTTACCAGTAATCCCAGATAAAGCATAATCGAAAGGTCGTACATTTTAACGGGAAGCGAAATATCAACCTTAAATATCAGAAGAATAATCAGCAAAACAATACTTCCCGAAAGAAAAACACCGCTCGATTGAATCAAGCCGCCTAAGCGTTTCATATATTTTTGGCTGAGTGCGGTATACAAGCTGAATGACAGAGCGGCAAGTATTGCAAGCACAACAGATTCTGTATTTGTTCCTGAAGAAAAATCAGCGCAGATTATTACACCTGAAATTCCCAGAATAAGTGCAATCAGCTTGTTTTTGTTTAAATGTTCTTCTTTTACCAACAAGACTGCAAAAATAATGGTAAACACAGAGTTTGATGAAAAAATTATTGCTATAAGCGATGGAGAATCTGCCTTTTTTACGGCTAATTGTAACAGAATCATACTTACGCATATAAAAAGCGTTCCCAAACCGGTCATAAGGCCTATATCTTTTGCGGAGATATGTATTTTTTCTCTTTTAATTTTTGCTGTTGCAGGCGGCACAAGTATGAGTGAACCTATTAAAAATCGCCAGAATGTAATGGCGTATGGCGATACGTCGTTTGCAACCAACTTGCTTACCGGCTCTAAGGTCACAAACAATATTGCTGTAATCAGTGCATAAATTATTCCCTTTTTCATTTTAATTGCTCCTTTGTTTTTTTATCAGATATAAGTATATCACTCATTGGGTATTTTGTAAAATATACAATAACATACAGAAACTGTATATTGAAATATATAGCAAACTGTGATATATTATTAAAAAGAGGAGGGGGAACAGTATGGAGATTCTGCAATTAAAATATTTTCAGCATGCGGCAAAAAGTGAAAATATTTCACATACTGCGCATTCGTTTATGGTGCCGCCTTCGAGTGTTTCGGCATCAATTAAAAAACTGGAAAATGAGCTTGGCGTTAAGCTGTTTGAAAGAACAGCTAACAGCCTTAAGCTTAATGAAAGCGGAAAAATATTTTTAAGGGCAATAGATGCGGCAGAAAAAGAAATAAAAAAAGCAAAAATAAAAATGCTTGATATGTCATCTGTGCCGGCTGGTGAGATTAAGCTTTTGATTTTAACAAATCGCGGACAGGTTACAAAGAGCATAGCAGAGTTTAAAATGAATTATCCGCGTGTCATGTTCAGCATTACGCATGAAGATTATATTGATTATGAAAATTACGGCAAATTTGACATTGTTATAACCGACAGAAAAATTGGTTCGGATTTATTTACTATGCATAATTTTATACGTGAAGAAATTTTGCTGGCGGTTCATAAAAACAGCATACTGAGCGAGAAAAAAAGTATAGGCTTAGAGGAGCTTAAAAATGAAAAATTTATCAGTATGCAAAAGGGAAGCAGTATAAGAGAATATTTAGAAAAAATGTTCAAAAAAACGAATTTTGAACCCAATATTGCAATTGAGTGTGATGACCCGTATTTTGTACGGGAGTATCTTAAAATGGGGCTGGGGGTTGCTCTCTTTCCGTCGGTTTCGTGGAAAGAACAGCTTGATGAAAACATTAAGCTGATACGTATAAATGACGGAATGTATCGTGATTCGCATTTGTATATAAACAAGACATCATCGGCTGTCTGCGAAATGTTTGTACACACTCTGGAGTTAAGACTGATTGATTTAATTAAATAATAACGGGGGTAAAAACGTGAGGCAAAAACTGTTAAAACCGTTTTTAAATATCCATTGGTCTGCTAAAGCGATAATTAAATTCGGGGTAATGGCTGCTGACATACTTTTAATTTCTGCCTGCTTGTGCGCTGACAAAACACGTTCTTATATGATGGCAGAAACATCAGGCTATTTATTTTCAGAAGCAGTTATAGGAGGATTAATATTAGACGTTATAGCAAAAAGAATGGATATAGAAGAAAAATAAAAAATGTAATACTGAAAAACCGCACGCATACAATAGTTAATATCTGATTTGTTCAGGAGGTATGAGGATGAAAAAACTATTATGCGCGGCGGTTTGTTTTATTGTACTTATTACGACAAGTTTTCCGTCGATGGCAGAAGAAACGGTGTTAGAGCTTTCTGCGCCGTCGGCAATATTAATTGAGGCATCGACAGGACAGGTGCTTTATGAAAAAAACAGTCACGACCGACGTCCGCCTGCAAGCGTGACAAAGATTATGACTATGCTTTTGGTTATGGAGGCTATAGACAGCGGAAAAATAAGTATGGATGATATGGTAAGATGCTCAGAAAAAGCGGCATCGATGGGCGGCTCGCAGGTATATTTAGAGCCGAATGAAGAAATGAGTGTACACGATATGTTAAAGGCGGTTGCGGTTGCATCAGGTAACGATGCTGCGGCAGCCTTGGGTGAGTTTGTTGCAGGCAGCTTAGAGGGCTTTGTTTCGATGATGAACGAGCGTGCAAAAGAACTGGGAATGAACGATACCACGTTTATTAATTGCAACGGGCTTGATGCAGAAGGTCATTTGACATCGGCTTTTGATATTGCGCTTATGTCAAAAGAACTTATTTCGCATCAGACTATTTTTGATTTTACAACCATATGGATGGACAGCTTGCGTGACGGAAAATTCGGCTTGGTAAACACCAACAAGCTTATCCGTTTTTACGAGGGCGCAACCGGATTAAAAACAGGCTCTACCGGCGAGGCAAAATACTGTCTTTCGGCATCTGCTAAACGTAACGGTATGGATTTAATTGCCGTTATTTTAGGAGCACCGAGTTCGAAAGAAAGATTTGCCGATGCATCAAAGCTGCTTGACTATGGCTTTGCAAATTATGCTATTGCTAACAGCCTGATAAGCGAAGATGATTTAGGAAAAATTAAACTGTTAAAGGGTGTTAAATCAGAGCTTGAGCTGACAACTCCGGGCGGATATAACGTGTTGGTAAGCAAAAGTAAAGTAAACGATATTGAAAAAAGAGTAACTTTGCCCGATGCGATACAAGCTCCGATAGCAAGCGGAGAAAAGGTGGGCGAAATTTCGTTTTACATAGACGGTCAGCAGATAGGCGGAACAGATATAATAGCAAAAGAAAATGCGCCAAGAGCAAATCCGCTTCATATGCTTGCAAAGCTGGCAAAACAGTTATGCTACGGCAGCATTGAGGTAAATTGAATCTATGATGAATTACGTTTGGGCAGGAATGATTATTTTAGCATATGTTTTTGCTGTATCGGGCGGAAGAACAGAAGCAGTAACCCAAAGCGCATTAGATGGCGCAAAGGGTGCAGTCGATATGGTCATTTCTCTTTTAGGAATGATGTGCTTCTGGACGGGATTGTTAGAGATTGCAAAACGGTCGGGACTTACAGAAAAGCTGGCAAAGCTTGCAAGTCCGCTTATGCGCATACTTTTTCCAAAACTAAAAAAAGAAAAAGAGGCTCAAAGCGCAATTATAATGAATATGATTGCAAATTTTTTAGGCTTATCAAATGCGGCAACTCCTTTGGGTATAAAAGCAATGGAGGAATTAGACCGCATAAACGGCAAAAAGCAGATTGCATCTAGCGAAATGTGTATGTTTGTGGTTATAAATACGGCATCTATTACACTAATGCCTACTACTTTAATAACTTTGCGTTCAGCCGCAGGAAGCACAGAGCCGTTTTCTGTTATCGTTCCTGTATGGATATGCTCGGTGCTTTCTGTTACGGCAGGCATTGTTGCAGCTAAACTCTTTGACAGACGGGAGGATGAAAGAGGCTTATGCAGGCGATTAAGGTAATATCAGGCGGAGTTATGCCGGCTATGCTGATCTCTATTATCGGATACGGATTGATAAAGGGCATTAATGTATTTGACGCATTTTTAAATGGTGCTAAAGACGGAATGAAAACGGCTGTGAAAATTCTTCCTGCCCTTGTGGGATTAATTGCGGCAATAACGATGCTCAGAACATCGGGTGCATTAGAGTTTATAACACGCATGCTTGCGCCTGTTACGTCGGTTTTTAAAATGCCGCCCGAGGTATTGCCGCTCGCACTTTTACGTCCTGTATCGGGCAGCGGTGCTTTAGCAGTTGTAAATGATATTTTTAAAGCGCACGGTGCTGATTCTTTAGTCGGATATACAGCATCTGTTATGATGGGTTCAACTGAAACTACTTTTTACACACTTGCGGTATATTACGGAGCAGTCGGCATAAAAGATTCACGATATGCGTTAAAAGCTGCGCTTATAGCTGATTTTGTCGGAATGGTGTCAAGCTGCTTGGTTTGTCGTATGTTTTTTTGACGATAAAATTTTTGTTGGCTATTGATAAATTTTTTTGTTTGCGGTACAATAAATACAACAAACAAAAAAAGGCGGTTTTGTTATGATTTACGGAATCGGGATTGATATTACAGAGATAGAAAGAATAGAAAAAGCATTAAAAACAGAGCGTTTTTTAGAGCGATTTTTTTCTGAAGAAGAAATAAAATATTTTAAATCAAAAAAGCAAATGGCTCAGTCTGTTGCGGCGAATTTTGCCGCCAAAGAGGCATTTTCTAAGGCGATTGGCACAGGCGTTCGCGGATTTTCTCTTGCAGAGGTTGAAATTTTGCGTGATGATTTGGGAAAACCGCATATATCACTTTCCGGAGATGCCAAAAGAATTACAGACGAGTTGGGTATATCAGGTTTGCTTGTAAGTATATCACATTCTGAAAAATATGCCGTAGCTCAGGTTTTGGCAGAAAAATAATTTGCACAAAAGATTAAATCGGAGGAAGTTAAAATGAAACTTGTAACCGCAGATATGATGCGCGAGCTTGAAGAAATATCCTTTTCGGAATATGGAGTATCAAGCTTGGTTATGATGGAAAATGCCGCTCAGGGATTTTGCGAAAAGTTAGAAAGCGAAACCGGAAGCGTGTGCGGCAAAAAAATAAATATATTTTGCGGACGCGGCAACAACGGCGGTGACGGCTTTGCAATTGCAAGGCTTTTATCGGTGCGCGGTGCAAATGTTACGGTTTTTATTGCTTTTAATCCTGATGAACTTAAAAAAGATGCCCGAACAAATTATGAATTGGCGGTTAAATTTGGTATTTCGATAAGTGAATTTACCGGCTTAACAGGTGATTGCGACATAGTAATTGATGCGCTTTACGGCATTGGCTTTCACGGAGATATTGAGGGCGAAGAGCTTGAAATGGTAAACAAAATTAATTCGAGCGGTGCGTTTGTTGCATCGGTCGATATGCCAAGCGGTGCATCGGCAAATGACGGCTCGGTGGCAAAAACTTGCGTTAAAGCTGACCTTACCGTTACTTTCGGTGCGGCTAAAATCGGACAGTTTTTATATCCTGCTAAAAAACGGGTTGGTAAACTCGTAGTTTCAGAAATTTCTATACCGAACGATGTATTAAATTCATACGACAGCAAGCTGTTTGTTTTAGATGAATCAATCGAAGCATTTCTGCCTGAAAGAGAAGAAAATTCGCATAAAGGAAGCTTTGGCAAGGTGCTGGCTTTTTGCGGCTCGAAAGGTATGTGCGGAGCCGCAGTTATGGCATCTGAAGCAATATTAAAAAGCGGAGCAGGGATGGCGACTTTGGCAACACCAAAATGCATATCTGACATAGCGGCTCAAAAGCTTACAGAGGTTATGACATTATCTCTTCCGTCAGATGACGGAGAATCGGTATCAAAAACTGCATTTGCCATTTTAAAAGAAAAACTGTCAAAGCAGGATATTTTACTTTGCGGCTGTGGCTTGGGAACAGGCGACGGAGTTAAAGAGACCGTGACGAAGCTGGTATCAGAATCGAAAAAACCAATGATAATTGATGCCGATGCAATAAATGCTTTGGCAACTAATATAAATGTCTTAAAAAAGAAAAATGCACCTGCCATACTTACTCCGCATATGGTAGAGTTTTCAAGAATATCGGGGCGCTCTGTTGAAGATATTTGCAAAAACAGAATAGGAACAGCTCGTGATTTTGCAAGAAAATTTGATGTGACCGTAGTTTTAAAAAATGCCGATACAATTATTGCCTGCCCTGACGGACGTGTATTTATAAATGCTGTATCAAATTCGGGTATGGCAACGGCAGGCAGCGGCGATGTTTTAAGCGGTATTATTGCAGGTCTTGCAGCTCAAGGTTTAGATGCAAGTATGAGTGCGTGCCTTGGTGTTTACATCCATTCTTTAGCAGGTCAGATTGCACGTCAAAAGCTGGTCGAATATTCTATGACAGCGCTTGACATTTTAAATGCCGTTCCGTTTGCTTTTATGAAAATCAAAAAATAAGGAGTGAATTTTAATTGAAGTGTAGGCTTTTGTTGCTTGCACTAATGATAATATTAATTTTTGGCGGTTGTAATGCCAATAAAAAGTTTTCTGAGGATGAATCGGGAATTTATGAAAAAATTCATCGTTATTATAACAAGATGGAATCATATTCGGCTAAGGTTGTACTCACAGTTAAGGGAAATCGTGGCGAGAATGTATATGAGCTTGAGCAAAAGGTTGCAAAAAACGATAAAATGCTGTCGAGCGTTTTATCCCCTGATAACGTAAAGGGTATTCAGACTGTTAAAAACGGAGAAAGGGTTAAGGTAATTTATAACGGAAAAGAAAAGCGTGAGCTTGAATCAGAAGCATCGGCTGACCTTGATTTAAGCTATGTAAACAACTTTTTCAGCCTTTACTATCGCTCAGAAGAAACAGCTGTAAGCGTAAGCGCAAACGATAAAAAGGGCGGAACAACTCTTCTTGAAACAGATTTAACAGATAAAAGTGCGCGCAGACAAAAGGCATCAATGCTTGTTGATAATCAAACACTTGCGCCTAAAAACATAACGGTTTACGATATGGGAGGCAATGTGGTTTTTATTGCTGAATTTGTCGAATTTAGGTATAATGATAAAATAGATAACGAAATTTTTGAAATTTAAAAACATAAATATATTTTCTGTTTTTAAAAGATGTATGACTGTATTTTTATTTGTCAATAATACTCTTGTCGGCGACAACAGTATATTTTAGTGAAGAACAGTCAGAACATCTTTGCGGACATTTTAACGTACTTAAAACAGAAAAATTAACACGTACTTAATCAATTCAATAGTATTGGCAGTATTTGTACATTGACGTTTGCGTTTAAAAAATGTATAATAATATTGTAGCTTTTGTATATAATAAAGCATATAATGATTTAGGCGCATACACAGGGGAGTGTATTAGCCTAATTAAGTTAAATATGTGTATATACAAATCAGTTACGCCAAGACGTTTAATTTTTCACAATGAAGCATTTCGCAGGGATACCGACAGACAGGTCGGAAATTCAACGAATGGGGGCTTGACTGTTTTGTCACAACTCAAGAAAGTGCTGATAACCGTTCCCGATACGTTGTTAGAGCAGGTTGATGCCTTGGTGGGTCTTGAAAAAACAAATCGCAGTGAATTTGTGCGCGAGGCTATGCGAAGGTATATCGAGGAAAAGAAAAAGACTGCACTAAAAGCGCAAATGGAAAAAGGCTATCAGGAGATGGCGGAAATTAATCTTAATCTCGCCAAAATGTGTTTTGAAGCAGAAGACGAGCAGTTTTCTGCCTATGAGGAAAAACTGGCGGAGTGTGAATAAGTGTGGTTGTTAAAAGAGGAGATATATTTTATGCAGATTTAAGTCCTGTGGTTGGCTCAGAGCAGGGCGGTGTGCGGCCTGTTTTGGTAGTGCAAAATGACGTGGGCAACAAATTTTCGCCTACGGTTATAATTGCTGCCATAACATCGCAGATAAACAAGGCAAAAATGCCCACTCATATCGAAATCGGAGCCGAAGATTACGGACTGGCAAAGGATTCTGTTATTTTAACAGAGCAAATCAGAACGATTGATAAAAAAAGGCTGAGAGAACGAATCGGACGCTTGGATGACGAGCTGATAGAAAGGGTAAACGGTGCAATAGCCGTCAGCTTAGGACTTTTAGAACTGTAAATGTGATATGTTATTTGGTTGGCTTTTTATTTAAAAAGCTTGCGTTTTTGCGCAATAAATATTTTACGACAAAATCTGCCAATGGCAGAGTGTGACAAAAGATAAAGGGGAGTTTAAAATGAAGAAAAAAATGATTATGTGGCTTGCCGCAGCATTATCGGCGTTATTGGTATGCACTATGGCAGTTTCGGCTTTGCCGGGTGATAACAGCGACCCTGTTGTTACAAAAAGCTACATAGATAAGGTAGTAGAAGAAATAAAAGCATATGTAGCAGATGCCGTTGGCAGTAAAGTTGATAATGGCGAAAACAATGAAAAAAATGAGTCTGTTGTATCATCTGAAAGTGCTAAGTACGAGATAGTAAATGTTAAAAAAGGTAAAAAGATAACCTTTGGCGAAAGCACCGAGATAATTCTGCGTGCAGGTAACGGCACAGTATTTACGACGGAGCAAGGCGGTATTGCAGATGTAACCGGCGGAAACGATTTAACGGCAGGAGCAAGAGTTCCGCTTAATCATCTGCTTATTGTTCCGCGAGATGACGGACGTGGTTTTACAACAGAATCGGACGCAGTAATAATGGTAAGAGGAAGTTATAATATTGAATAAGGGATGTAAAAAAAGCCCAGAGCATTCAAAGACAAGTATGGCATAAATATAATTTGCAATTAAATTAAAAATTTAAATAATAAGTAGAACTTCGCAAAATTGCGAAGTTCTTTTTTATGTCTTTGAACTACGAACAAACGTCACCTCTCAGCGTACAAAAGTACGCTTTAGGGTAACCCCCTTCGGGTTCCGTTTGTCCATTCTGTATCTTTTTTTCCTATCCCTTATAGAGCTATAATTTGGTCGCAGTGCTAATTTTACGATACTCAACAGGCGATTTTCCGTAAAGCTTTTTAAATACATCACCAAAGTAGTTGCTGCCTGAAAAACCGCAGTTTTCTGCTATTTTGCTTATTGATTGCGAGGTGTCAGCGAGCATCTGAGCTGCCGCTTTTACACGAACCTGAGTTAAATACTCAACAAAACCAAAGCCTGTCAGCTTTTTAAACTGCCTTGAGAAATAAGAATCGTCCATAAATGCCATTTGTGCGGCATCGTGCAGAGTGATGGTTTCAGAAAAATTTTCGCTTACATATTGCGCAACTTTCTGTATTCTGCTCGAGGTTTTTTCTGCCTCGTGAAGCTTATGCGTTCCGTGACGTATTGCGCAGACGATTATTTCATTTAATTTTCCTGCAACCAAAAGCGGAGTATATGGTTCGTTTAATGCAAGCTCTCGTTGCATTTCGCCAAAAAGTGATTTTATTTTTTCACTCTGCGCAGAAGAAAACTGCATACATCCGCTTTTAAATACTTTTTCAAAGGCGGCTCTGCCTATTGTTTCGCGTATGTTTTTTATATATTCATCAGGAAAATATAAAACATAGCGTTCATATCTTGAAGAATGGTAATTAATTGTGCGGTGCAGCTCGTTCTTTGGTATAATAACAAGCTCGCCCGGTGATACATTATAAATGCTGTGTCCTATAAAATACTGTCTTGAGCCGGACAGTAAAAAATATAATTCGTGATAGTTATGCGAATGAATATGCGGCATATCTTTGGCTGCTTTTGTTTTGCCGCGCTCTAAATAAATACCGTCATAAAAGTTTTCCACTTTGTGTATGTATTCCACAAAATCGCCTCCTGTATATATTCTATCAATCGCATTTGAAAATGTCAATATTTCTGTAATATTATTTGATTTTATCCAAAATTTTGGTGGAAGATACTGTGTTTTTGTGCTAAGATAATGTCGAAAAGTTCATAAGAACAAAAAGAATGGAGGATATTATTATGGCACTTAAGGCAAGTGATTTAAAGATTGCTTATATCGGCGGCGGCTCTCGCGGCTGGGCGTGGGGACTTATGTCTGACTTGGCTCAGGCTGAAGATATGGGCGGTAAGGTATATTTATATGATATTGATTTCGAGGCAGCTAAAAATAACGAAATCATTGGTAACGGAATCGAAAAAGGTGAATGGGAGTATAAAGCAGTAGAAAAAATCGGTGAGGCATTAGAGGGTGCGGATTTTGTAGTTATATCAATTCTTCCCGGAACATTTGACGAGATGGAATCTGATGTACATACACCCGAAGAATACGGCATATATCAGTCAGTAGGCGATACAGTGGGACCCGGTGGAATAATCCGTGCACTAAGAACTGTTCCTATGATGGAAGAAATTGCGCTTGCGGTTCGTGATTACTGCCCGGATGCATGGGTTATCAACTACACAAATCCTATGAGCCTTTGTGTAGCAGGACTTTACAGCGCATTTCCGCAGATTAAGGCTTTCGGCTGCTGTCACGAGGTTTTTGCGGTACAGAACATTTTAAGAAAAGCCTTAAAAGATGTAAGAGGTATTGATTCGGACAAACGTGACGATGTAAAAATTGAGGTTACGGGCATCAACCACTTTACCTGGATTACCAAAGCACAGTATAAGGGTATGGACCTTTTCCCTGTTTATAAAGACTTTGCAGAAAAATACTATGAAACAGGCTACAACTTTAAGCTTGAAGAAAACCATATAAACAACTATTGGAGACATTTAGAGCAGGTTAAATTTGATTTGTTCTTAAAATACGGATATATTGCAGCTGCAGGTGACAGACATTTAGCAGAGTTCTGCCCGGGCGACTGGTACTTAAAAGACCCCGAAACTGTACAGCGTTGGGGATTTGGTTTAACTCCTGTAAGCTGGAGAAAGGATGACCTTAAAAACCGTCTGGCTAAAAGCGCACGCTTAATCAGCGGAGAAGAAAAGGTTGACCTTGCCCCTACAGGCGAAGAAGGCGTAAAACAGATGAGAGCAATACTTGGTCTTGAGGATTTGATTACTAACGTAAACCTTCCTAACCGTGGTCAAATTTCGAATCTGCCGCTTGGTGCAGTTGTAGAAACAAACTCAATCTTTACATCAGACTCTGTTACACCTGTTGTAGCAGGAGATTTACCTAAAGAAATTTATCCGTTAATCAGCCGTGTATGCGGAAATCAGCAGCTTTTAATCGAGGCAATCAAAGAGCGTAACTTAGACAAGGCATTCTTAGCGTTTGTAAACGATCCGCTCGTTCGACTGCCGCGTGAAAAAGCTCGTGAACTGTTTGATAAAATGATTAAAAATACTGCACATTATCTTACAATGTATAATGTTAAATAATAAAAAACATTTTATTATGTTTTAAGGGGTGGCATTTGCCACCCCTTTTAAGCTATGCAAGGAACGTTAATAATAAAAACTTTTATATTTATATATCGCCATGTTCCATACGCTTCATAATTTCTTGTTGTATGTTAAGCGGTAAATTAATAAAATAGTCGCTGTATCCTGCAACACGAACCATAAGAGTTCTGTATTTTTCAGGATGCCTTTGTGCATCGATAAGGGTATCCTGGTCGATAACATTAAACTGTATTTCAAAATTACCTTTGCGCATAAATTCTTTAACAAAAGCTTTAACTTCTTTTATGTTATCTTTCATTAATTTTTTTCCGAATCTGATATTTGTGGCAATGCCCCCAATGCCATAATGCTGAGGAATTTTAGAGACGGAATGCATCAGCGCAACAGGTCCGTTTTTATCCATACCCTGTACTGCACCCAGACATTCTGAAAGTGCCTCGCCTTTTTTTCGTCCGTCAGGAGTTGCTGCACATTCTGCGCCCAGTATGCCGTGGTGCAGATATGAAAAATAGCTTGGATGAAAAGTTGCATTAGGGATACAGTTTCCGAATTTTGCCAATTCTTCCTTTAGAAAATTAAAAATATCTTTTGCGTATAAATCAACTTCGTCGTTGTCGTTGCCGAATTTAGGACATTTATTGACAAGATATGCAAGCAGTCTTTCTTCGGCGTCAAAATTATTTTTAAGAGCCTCTGCAAGCTCTTTAAGTGTTAAAAGCTTTTCTTCATATACTGCTTTTTTTACGGCTAAAACCGAATCTGCAAAATTTATGAATCCCGGAAAGCACGGATAAACAAAATTATATTTTGAACCACCTGATGCGCAATCCTTTCCTTTTGCAAGACAATCATTAACAAAACACGATGCTAAAGGAAGCGAACCGTATCTTTTAATTTTTAAAAGCAAATCCTGCAGAACTGAAATTTCTGTCTTTAAGATGTCCTTTATTATACTTTTTAAAGCACAGTAAAATTTATCAAAGGTGTCAATGCTTTCAATGTCGGCATTAAACAGCTGCTCAAAACTCTTATTTATATTAATATATGGTGATGCAACCCTTATGTTTGAATTGCCGATGGGAGTTATTTCTACACAGGTGCTGTGTATGTAATAGTTTGCATCTTCTTTTTCTACACCTGCATCTGTCAGACCTTTTATAATAATATCGTCATTGAATATAGAGGGTTTAGTATAGCCCTTACCTATAATATCAAGACATAACTCTAAAAGGTCATCAGGCATAAATTCGTTGTATGCAACTGCAACTGACGGATTTATTAAACCGGTAGTTTCTATTGCCCGAACAAACATATACGAAAGCTCATTCCATACGGGCTTACCTTCTTTGTTTCTTCCGCCGACCATAAGCGAGGTTACGGCGCGTCTTTTAATGCCATAAAAATTGTCAAGACGAAAATACCAGTCTTCAATAAGTGAAAATACCTCTTCGTCTGTTATAATTCCTTTTTCGATGTCGTTTTTATAATAAGGATACAAATAATTATCAGGCCGTCCCGGCTGAATTGCTTCTTCGATATCAAAAAGCATAACCTGTAAAAGCCAGACAGACTGAATAGCCTCTCTGAAGGTTGTGGCAGGATTTGCCGGTACAACCTTTAAGGCATTTGCCATATCATAAAGTTCTTTTTTTCTTAAAGGATTTGTTTCGGATTCGTAGAGCCGAGTTGCTTCGTCGTAATAGCGCTTTTGAAAACGAAGAGCCGCCTTTAAATCATCAACGCAAGCTTTATAAAAAACTCTTTTTTCTGCACAATCGGGATCTTTAAAATCTATTTCTTCCTGATATTTATATATTTCTTCTAAAATTCCGTTTATGCCTTTTTTCAGTAGTTTTTCATAATCTAATGCACGATGAGTAGTCGCATGCGTTCTTGTTCCGCTTATGCCCATACCGCTGCATTTTTTAATGAGTTCTTCTGCTTCGGCGTCGTCTTTGGGAGTAAAATCCAGTCTTCCGGCAATGAGGTCATCATCGTCTATAATCGCAGGTGTGCCGTCTAATATTGCCACGTCGACTCCTGAGCGAATCAGCTCGTGGAATCCGCGGTCTTTGCATTCAAGATAAGAAGAAAAAAACAGTTTTCTGTTGTCCGGCCACAAATATACTCTTTCTGATTCTAAATTTTTATTTCTGATTCTTGCCTTTCTTTCTTCAGACAGCATAAAATCACCTACTTTAATAAATTGTTAAGCTCAGCCATTTTTTCTTTAGACGGCTCTTTGATACCGGTGGCTAAAAATTTGCGTCCCTGACTTTTGTACTTACTCTCGCAAATACTGCAAAATGGTAAAAGAGAATATTTTATATTTTTCTCTAACGATTTTACAATATTCCAAATCGCAAGTATATCCTCGTCGGTATCGTTAAATCCAGGGATTACGGGGGTGCGCACTTCTTTTAGTTTTCCGGTCTTGGCGAGCTTTTTAAGATTTTCTATAATCAACCCATTTTCTGCTCCGGTTGCTTCCGAGTGTTTTTGGTTATCTGCTGTTTTAAAGTCGCATATAAAATGATCGCAAACGGGCACTAGCTTTTCTATTTTATCCCAAGAAGCAAAAAGTGCTGTTTCTATCGCCGTATGTATTCCGTATTTATTGCATTTTGACATAATGTCATATAAAAATTCTGTCTGTAAAAGAGGTTCGCCTCCTGAAAAGGTAACTCCGCCGTTTGATTCTTCGTACAGTTGCTTATCTTTAAGTAATATTTTTATAATTTCATCAGAGGTAACTTCTTTGCCTATCTTTTCGATAGCCTCGGCAAAGCATACCTCGCTGCATTTGCCGCATACCGTACATTCAGGGGTGAAAAGGGCAGTTTTTTCGTTTTGTGAATTGGGACAGACATTGATACATTCTCCGCAAGAAATGCACTTTTGCGCGTATTTAGCCATGACAGGAGTTTTACTTTGTGTTTCGGGATTATGACACCAAAAACAGCGCAAAGAACAGCCCTTTAAAAAAACAACAGAACGTATGCCCGGACCGTCGTAAACAGAAAACGGTTGTATTTTGCTTATACAGCCTGTCATAGCAACCCTCTTTTCGCACAAAAAATTATATATAAAATTATAAACATTCTATCTTATATTGTATATTTTAAATTTTATTTTGCTTTACATTTATTTTTAAAATCTTTGCATATTTTACTTTTTGATGCATATCAACAAAAAATGAGTGATGTTTATTACATTAAAGGTGATAATAGTCTGAAAATAGACTCTTTAAACTTAAGCCACAGACTTCGTTTTTTAAAGCTTTCAAGCTCAAATTCGCTGCAGGATTTTATATCATTTAAAAACATTTCTTCGCACGCTTTTGAAAAATCAGAATCATAAATGAATGCGTTTATTTCAAAGGCGAGGTTAAACCCACGCAAGTCCATATTTGTCGTGCCCAAAGTGCAGGCTGTGCCGTCGCTTACGAGCATTTTGCTGTGCAAAAATCCGTCGTAGCGGTAAACCTTTACACCTGATAAAAGCAGCTCTTCTACATACGACAAGGTGGCATAATAAACAAACTTTTTGTCGGGTACGCCGGGAATCATAATACGAACATCGACACCTGAATTAACTGCAATTTTTAAACCGTCGATTATTGTATCATCGGGTATAAGGTACGGAGTTTGCACATACAATGTTTTTTCAGCTTTGCTTATCAGCTTGACAAAGCTGTATTTTATCTGCTGTGACGGACTGTCAGGACCGCTTGATACAATTTGTACAGGTGAATCGCCGCAGAATTTGCGCACCGAAAAGAACTTTGCAATTGCCTCCTGCTCGTCCATTTTTTCGTCTATTAAATACTGCCAGTCCATTAAAAACTGCAGCTGGAGTGATGAGATTGCACTTCCGACAATTTTAAGATGTGTATCTCGCCAGGGCGATTTCGTTTTATCAAGTCCCAAATACTCATCGCCTATATTAATGCCGCCGATGTAGCCGATTTCTCCGTCTATAACAACAATTTTGCGATGGTTGCGGTAATTTACTCTAAGTATATTTAAAAATCCCTGAGGCAAAAAACGTATTACCTGACCGCCTGCCTCTTTAAGTCTGTTAAAGGTTTTTGCAGGAGTTTTTAAATTTCCAAAGCTGTCATAAATCAGGCGAACTTCTACGCCCTCTTTGGCTTTTTCGGTCAGCAGGTCAATAAGCTTATTACCTGTATTATCATTTCTGAAAATGTAATACATAACATTTATTGTCTTTTTTGCGTTCTTTATGTCCTTAAACATTTCATCATATTTTTCCTGTGCCGATTTTAGCAGAGTGAGCGAATTGTCATCGGTATAAAGACTGTCGCCTGTTTTAATGTTCATTTTAATCATATCTAAATAATTTGCTGATGCGCCTGAGCAAAAATCCTCGCTGCTATGCTCAATGTTTTCGAGCTGGCTTTGTATTATCTGGCGAAGTGCATCGTCATACAGCTTTTTTTTGCTGAATTTGCGCTTGATGTTTATATATCTTGCGGTGCTTAAAAATATATATAAAAGCACACCCAAAACTGGCAAAACCGTAAGCGTTAATACCCACGAGATTGTGCTTACGGGGCGTTTGCGTTCCTTGAAAATAACAAAAATCAAGCTTATAATATGCAAAATGATAAAAAACACAGGAATGTGTTGCCAAATGTCAATCATAGCGAAGCTCCTTTCGTGGATTTTTGCAGTATTATTTTATCACATAGCTAAATTTTAAACAACAAAACTAACAAAAAAGTTACAAATTATATGATTTTAGTTTATTTTTATTTAATTTTATGCTACAATTAAATTATAAATTCTAAGGGTGTGAGATGTATGGGTAATAAGTGGAACGAAGCGCAAAAAGCGGCGATATATACGCGCGATATTAATCTTTTAGTGTCGGCAGCGGCAGGTAGCGGTAAAACTGCGGTTTTGGTTGAAAGAATTATAGAAAAAATAACCGACGAAAAAAATCCTGTGGATATTGACCGTCTGCTTGTAGTTACCTTTACCAATGCAGCAGCGGCAGAAATGCGCGAAAGAATTGTTGCGGCAATTTCTGCAAAGCTTGAGCAGAATCCGTCGTCAGAGCTTTTGGCAAGACAGATGACCTTAGCTGCCAAAGCAAACATTACTACCATACACTCATTTTGCTTAAATACATTGCGCACCAATTTTAATTTGGCAGATATTGACCCTAATTTTCGCCTGGCAGATGAAACAGAAAGCGACCTTTTGTGGCTTGATGCGTTAGATGAGGTTGTTGACGAAATGTATGAAGATGAAGAATATGCTGAGCATTTTTATATGCTTTTAGAAAATTATTCAAGTGTTAAAACCCGTGACGGCTTTGATGAAATGATTGGTCAGATATATAATTTTGCCATGAGTCTTCCCAATCCTAAAAAGTGGCTTTATAACTCGGCAGAAAAGTTTAAATGCAGCAGAGGTGAGTTTTTAAAGTCAGAAATGGCTGAAAACATCCTTCGTATTGCGCAAGATAAAGTGCGCGAAACAATATGCCAATATGATGACCTGTTAAAAAAGGCAAAGGACGATGATGGCGGAGACAATCTGTTTTTGTTTTTAGCTCAGGAGCAAGAGTGCTTTAAACATTTGTTAGTTGCAAAAAGCTACGACGAGGCGCAAAAATGGGCTGATTCTTTGGTGTTTGCGCGTTTCCCCAATGCACCTAAGGGCAGCGAGCCTGTATATCGTGAATATATTAAAAATGCACGTGCTAAAGCCAAAAAAGATTTTGAAAACAATATTTTAAAAGGATTATTGCTGTTAACTGCCGAAGAACAGGAAAAGGTTTTGATTGCGCAGTATCCGCAAATGCAGTGTTTGTCAGTGCTGATAATAAGGTTAATTGACCGATTTGATGAGAAAAAAGCAGAAAAAAATATACTTAATTTTAATGACTTAGAGCATGGATGCTATAAGCTTTTGATGGACGAAGATGGAAAACCGACACCGCTTGCACGCACGATGGCTGAAAGCTTTGACGAAATTTTGATTGACGAATATCAGGATACAAACCGTTTGCAAGAGGCGATATTTGCCGCAATTAAAAAAGAAAATAATCTTTTTATGGTTGGTGATATAAAGCAGAGTATATACCGTTTCAGAAATACAGACCCGACTCTGTTTTGCGAAAAACGTGACAGCTTTTCTGCAGAGGGAAATGAGAACGGACAAAAGATTATTCTTGCTAAAAACTATCGAAGCAGAGCAGAAATTTTAGCCGGAATAAACGATATTTTTGAAAAAATAATGTCACGCAAGGTCGGCGAGGTAGAATATAACGAAGAAGAACGATTAAACCCTGGCGCAAAGTACGATGATACACCTCATCCAATAGTTTCTGATTTGCAGCTGCATATAATTAATACCGAAAGTGATGGAGAAGAGATGCTGTCAGATGCTGATGAACCGCCGCGTGAAGAAATAGAACTTGAGGCAGAGCTTGCGGCAAAACAAATTGCCGAGCTGATTTCCGGGGGATATCAGATTCTTACAAAAAGCGGATACAGAGCTATATCCTATAAAGATATATGCATTTTATTGCGCAAGACAAAAGACTGGGCAAATGTATTTCGTCTTACTTTAAGCGAATACGGCATTCCGTGTTATTCAGAAGCCGGCGGCGGATTTTTAGAAAGTGCCGAAGTCGAGATAATGATGTCACTTTTAAAAATAATTGACAATCCGTATCAGGACTTGCCGCTTTTATCTGTTTTAAGGTCTCAGATGTTTAATTTTACAACAAACGACCTTGCAAAAATCCGCGTTGCAGATAAAAAAGGAAGCTTTTATGATGCGCTTTTAAAGATGGCAGAAGATGAGTCTCAAACAGCAAGCCGGGTACGTATGTTTTTAGAAAAACTTGAGTTGTTTCGCGAACAGTCAAAATATATGCAGCTTGACGAGCTTATATGGGCACTTTACAGCCGGACCGGATTTTATGATGCGCAGGGTGCGCAACCGAATGGTGCAATTCGTCAGAGCAATTTGCGTTTGCTTGCAACCAGAGCGCAGGAGTATGAAAAAACAGGCTTTAAAGGTCTTTACAGCTTTGTAAGATTTATTGATAAATATCGCTCTGCCGGCGGAGATTATGACATAGCCCGTTCGGTGGGAGAAGAGCAGGATGTAGTGCGGATTATGAGTATCCATAAAAGTAAAGGTCTTGAGTTTCCGGTTGTCATTTTGTGCGGCGCGGGCAAAAAAATGAACCGCAGAGATTTGTCTAAAAACATTCTTATTCATTCTGAGCTTGGATATGGTCCTAAATTTGTTGACTCGGATTTGCGAATAACTTATCCTACAGCTGTGCGCTCAATAGTTAAAGAACGGATAGAAAAGGAAACTGTTTCAGAAGAAATGCGAATTTTGTATGTGGCACTTACACGCGCACGTGAAAAACTGATTGTAATCGGCGCGGCAAAGGATATTCATACGCGGGCATATAGTCTTGGAACAAGTATTGACGACAGAGGTCAGATACAAACGGGCAGCGTGCTTTCGGCAACATCTTATCTTGACTGGTTTGTTATGGCACTGCTTATGCATCCTGCATGCAAAGAGCTTCGTGACAGTATTGAGTATAATATTAAGCTGACAGAGAGCGAAAGTCCCTGGTCTGTTACTATTCACAGCGTGGACGAAAAAACAAAGATAAATGCAGATGATGAGATAAAAAAGGACAGTAAAACATATGATATTAAAAATCTGTCAGAGCTTATCAGATATGAATATCCGTATCGGAAAGACGAAACCATGCCGACTAAAATAACGGTTACTGAGTTAAAAAACAAGAGCTTGCGCGAAGAAAGTCAGGATAGTGTGTATTTATATCCAAGACCTAAGTTTTTGCAGGAAACAGCATCGAAAAGATTAAGCGGTGCAGCTCGCGGAACGGCTTTTCATACCGTTATGCAAAGGTTGGATTTTTCGAAAATCTCAGAAGAGGATATTAACACTCAAATTGAAGAGATGGTTAAAAAGAACTATATTGCGCAAGATGCGGCAGGTTGCGTTGAGGCAGATAAAATAATAAGGTTTTTAAATTCTGATGTGGGAAGGCTTATCATATCAGCACAAAAGGTTGACCGAGAGGTTATGTTTGGAATTAATATTCCGGCAAAAGAGGCAGAACCTGACTATGTAGGCGATGAAACCATAATGCTTCAGGGTGTAATTGACTGTGTGATTATAAATGATGGAAAAATAACCGTGCTTGACTATAAAACAGAGCACATAACCTCGAAAGAAGAGGTAGCAGAAAAATATAAAATTCAGCTTTTATATTATGCACGAGCGGCAGAATTAATTTATGGTTTGCCGGTTAGAAAATGTTATTTGTATCTGTTTGAAACAGAAGAGGTAATAGAGGTAGAAAAATAAAAATGTGTGGCATGTGCCACACATTTTTTATTTATTCACGATGCTTACTGCGTGCGCAATCCCGGGGATGCTTTCGCCTTGCTGTACGGTGGTTGTGCTCATTAATGCACCTGTTGCCATAAATAAAATGCGGTTATATTTTTTTCTTTTAAAAGCTTATATAAATATCCGCAAAAGGTAAGAGCAGAGCAACCGCAGCCGCTTCCGCCTGAATGAACATCCTGTGTTTCGCAGTCAAACAAAATAAGACCGCAGTCGTTATAATTTTTAGAAAGATCATATCCTTCTTTTTTCATTAAATCTATAACTATTGATTTTCCAACCTTGCCTAAATCGCCGCTTACGATTAAGTCATAGTCTTCGGGACTTCTTTTAGTATCTTTAAAATGAGTTAAAAGAGTATCGACAGCGGCAGGTGCCATTGCCGCACCCATATTATTGGCATCTTTAATTCCCATATCTACAATTTTTCCCGTTGTTATAAGGTCAATTGCAGGAGCTGAGCCGGTTGCGGATAAGATTGCACAGCCAGAACCGGTTGCGGTCCATTGCGCTCCCGGTGGGCGTTGACCGCCGTATTCAAGCGGAAAGCGAAACTGTCGCTCGGCAGAACAGAAGTGACTTGAAGTAACGGCGGCGCAGGTATCGGCATATCCGCCATCTATGGTCATTGCTGCCATACTCATTGAAAGAGCCATGGTAGAGCATGCTCCGTAAAGACCTATAAACGGAATTTCTAAAGAACGGATGCCGTAGTTTGTGCTTGTGCATTGGTTTAAAAGATCACCGCCAAAAATATAATCTATCTGTTCGGGGGTGCGATTACACTTATCTAAGGCTGTGCGAACTGCCTGCTCCATAAATTTGCTTTCTGCCTTTTCCCAGCTTTCTTCGCCCCACATAGTGTCTTTAACTATGGTGTCAAAAAATTGTCCTATCGGGCCTTCGCCTTCTTTTGAACCTGATATAGCTGCTGTGGATATTATAACGGGTGGATTGTCAAAACATACTGTTTGCGATCCTGATTTTTTTGTTTTTGCCATATTTATCATGCCCCTTAACTTGTAAATAAAAAGTGCCTTCGCGCTATAGCACAAAGGCACTCAGCTATATTTAGTATGTAATAAAAACAGCGATTTATACAAGCGGATTTTTTGAAATATGCCCCGGGTTTCGTGGATATTTTTTTGGTGTGCTTGCGTTTTTCTGCACGGTAACCAAAGTATGTGTAATGTCGGAATCAACAAGAGTATAGGTATCGGTTTTGATATTAGCACCGCCTAACTTTTTGATTGCGCCTTCAGCTTTAGCAACTTCTTCGAGACCTGCACTGCCTTTATATGCCAAGAAAATTCCACCAATTTTTACATAGGGCATACAGTACTCTGAAAGCACGTTTAAGTTTGCAACAGCACGCGCGGTTGCAACGTCAAAGCTTTCTCGTAATTCTGCTTTTGCTCCGTCTTCTGCACGGCTGTGAGCTGCTTTGATTCCGTCAAGCTTTAGGGCGGAGATAAGCTCGTTTAAAAATAAAATACGCTTGTTTAATGAATCTAAAAGCAAAACCGAAATATCGGGACGCATTATTTTAAGCGGCACACCCGGGAATCCTGCGCCCGAGCCAACGTCAATTACGCTTGCTCCCCACGGAATTTTATCTATACCGTAAATGCAGTCGGCAAAGTGCTTTAGTGCAACCTCGTCGGGTTCGGTTATTGCCGTTAAGTTAATTTTTTCATTCCACTCAGAAAGCATCAGGTGATAAAGCTCAAACTGATTTAGCTGTGTCTGGCTGTATTCTACACCCATCTTTTGCAGATATTTTTCTAAATATTGTTTCATTTTGTTTCATCCTTTGTTGCGACAGTTTTAGGTTGTGGCTCTTTGTCGTCTAAATAATCTAAAAGCAGCATTCTTATTGCGGCGATTGCAGGAACACCAATAATCATACCCGTAACACCGAATAAACCGCCGAATACTAAAATTGCAAATATTACCCAGAACGGACTGACTCCTACCGAGTCACCTAAAATTTTAGGACCTATTATGTTAGAATCTGCCTGCTGAAGAACAATTATAAATAATAAAGTCCATATAGCTGAATAAACGTTGTTTACCAAAAGTGTTACAACAACAACGGGAATGGCACCGATTATCGGGCCGAAATACGGAATCATATTAAACAGCAAAGTAATAACTGCCATTAAAAGTGCATACGGCACATCTATTATCATAAAGCCTATAAGAGCAATTATACCTATTATTATAGAATCTATTGCTTTTCCAAAGAAAAATTTATAAAAAATTGTACTTATTTCGCTGACGTAATGGCCAATTTTATCAATGGTATCTTTTTTGATTACAGCACCTGCCAGCTTGCGCCCCATATAAAACAACGAATCTCGCTCGTTTAATATATATGCGCATATGATAATTCCCATAAACCACGATGCAACTGTTGAAGTAACGCCTTTAACGCCCTCCATATACACGTTCCAGTTACCTCTGAAAAATACATTATAAAGATTTTCAAAAGACAAAAATTGTGTGATTTGGTTTATATCTACAAAATCAAAAAAACTGGCTTTTTCGGCTTGAGAAATGACGAAAGCATTTATTTCGTCTATATATCCGGGCAGACGCTTGACAAATTCTGCAACACTCACCGAAAGACGCGGCATTAAAAGGCTTATCAAAAGAACTATAACCAGTATAAATGCGGCATAGACAACTAAAACAGAAAGCCCTTTTTTAGATTCTGCAATTTTTTTGTGTTTAGAGCGCGCAAAAAATTCCTCGGTCTTTTTACAGGCAGGATAAAGAAAAAATGCTAAAATTGCACCGATAATAAATGGCATAAGCAGATTAATAAAAGAGCCTATTGCACTAAAAACGTTTGCCAGGTTATCAAAGGTTTTGTATACGGTTATTACGGCAACTGCAAATATAAAAGCGAGCAGCCATTTAGACCAGGTGTGTTTTTTATCCATCTTATGCCTCCTGATATTTTGCGTTTAGTTAACGTAATTTATTATACAGCAAAAAATATATAAAAACAAGGGTTTGTACAGTTAAATAATTGTGACAGAGGAAAAGCGTGCCGCAAATTCCTTTGCTTTATCGCTTTCGCATACAAGATAATCAATGTCTTCAAGTGATGCCTGCTTAAATGAGGATTGTGTGCCTATTTTTTCGCCGTCGCAAAGAAATGCTTTCTTTTGTGCGTTTTTAAGCATAGAGTTGCGCACTAAAACTTCTTGACGTGTGCAGTCGGATATTACTCCGCCGTCGGAAAGGGATTTGGTAGAAAAAAAGACAATATCTGCATATGTGTTTTCGAATATATAGTGCGCATCAGGTCCTATAAGGCAGCTGCGGTTTTCGGTGCTGAGCATTCCGCCCGATGAAATAACTTTTATTGCCGAATTTGCCAAAAGCACAAGAATTTCTATATTGTTGGTTATAACGGTAAGTGTGCTGTTATTCATAATTTCTGCCGCCAGATAAAAAGCTGTTGATGACTGGTCTAAAAAAATAATATTCCCGTCTTTTATTAAAGTTTTTGCCTTTTTGGCTATAAGCTTTTTTTCATTTATATTATGATGCGACCGTTTGTTAAAAGATATTACATTTGAAAAATTTTTGACTAATTCTGCGCCACCATAGGTTCTTGCGATAATTCCACGGTTTTCTAGGATTGTTAAATCTCTTCTTATGCTTGATTCACTTGCGTAAAGCCTTTCGCACAGCTCTTTAACCGTAATAAATCCGTCTTCGTTTTTAAGAATATTAATTATTTCTCTTTCTCGTTCGTTTTTTAGCATAGTAACCTCCTGAAAATGATTGATTTTTGAACGTTTTTCAAAAAAATATATCAAACTGTCGATTTTTTGACTGATTTACATTAAATTGTTGATTTGTTTTGATGATGATATTATAATATATTTTGTGATAAAAGTAAATCTATAAATATAAAAAGGATGAATCTTATGAATATTAATGATATTTTAAAAGGTGTAAACTGCGATTGCGGAAAAATACACAGCTGCAACATCGAGTATGTGTACATAGAAAACAATGCTATAAGCCGTTTGACCGAGATTTGCAAAAATAACAAAAATATTCTTTTAGTAGCCGATGAAAATACGTTTTCGGCAGCAGGTGCAAAGGTAGAGATGGCTCTTGGCAGAAAAAATATTAAAAAAGTAATATTTGACGGCAAAACGGTTCTTATACCGAACGAAGATGCAATAGAAAAAGTAAATGCTGATATTTGCGATACAGATTTAATTATAGGCATCGGCTCGGGAGTTATTCAGGATTTGTGTAAGTATGTGTCGTTTTTTTCCAAGATTCCTTATATGGTGGTTGCAACTGCACCGTCAATGGACGGTTATGCATCAGACGGTGCGGCTATGATTTTAAACGGAATGAAAGAGACAGTAAAAGCAGGTCTTCCGAGAGCAATTATCGCCGATACCGAGGTTTTAAAGGATGCCCCTATGGAGATGATAAAGGCCGGCTACGGAGATATTATAGGAAAATACTCAGCCCTGTGTGACTGGAAGCTTAGCAGGGCAGTAAACGGCGAATATTTTTGTCAGTATATTTATGATACAACATTTAAAATGATAGAAAAT
Source organism: Clostridia bacterium (assembly GCA_017546245.1). Lineage (GTDB taxonomy): Bacteria > Bacillota > Clostridia > UBA1381 > UBA9506 > RGIG1666. Next base: position 50,767 of record JAFYXI010000002.1, read on the forward strand.
ACTCTCTGCACAGCAAAGGGACTTTTAAACAGAGATGAAAACAGCGTAAAAGCACTTATGGAAGCTCTTACGGTTGTAGGAATAATGATGAGCTTTGCAGGTTCTTCTCGTCCGGCGTCGGGCAGTGAACACCATCTTTCACACTTTTTCGAAATCGTTGGTATCGTAAACTCAGAGCCTTATTTTCCGCACGGAATTGATGTTGTATATTCAACAGTTATTACGGCAGAAATAAGAGAAAAAATATTAAAAGAAGAATTTTCTGACAGTATTTATCGTCTTTCGGATGATGAATACCGCAAAAAAATGTCCGAGGTGTATAAAGATGTAGCAGAGGGCTGTATTGCTCTTCAGGATAAAGTGGGGAATTATAAAGCCGACAGACTGGGTGTTTATAAGCAGAAAGAGGCAGAAATTAAAGAGATTTTATCCGAAATGCCGGGTTCTGACGAAATTGACGATATGCTAAAGCTTGCAGAAATTGATATGGCAGAGTTTTATAAGCTTTATAGCGATGAAAAAATAAAGAATGCCATACTTTATGCAAAGGATTTAAAAGACAGATATACAGTTTTATGGCTGTATTATGACTTGTTCGGAGGTAAAATGTAATGGATAAAAACAAAATAAAAGTTGTTGCAATGGATTTAGACGGAACATTAACTCAACATAAACAACTGTTGGACGATGAACATAAAAAATCACTTGACGAACTTTCAAAAAGATATAAGCTGTTAATGGTTGGCGCAGGTCAGGTTATGAGAATTTTTAATCAGCTTGGGCAATATCCTATTGATATAATAGGAAATTACGGCTTGCAATATGGAATATATAACGAAACTACAAAGGGGATTGATATTGTTCGTGATTTGCAGTTCGCTGTCGATAAGGAGTCTGCTGAAAAACGAGTTACTTATTTAAGAGAAAAGTACGGATATACAGAGTTTGCAGGTGATAATGTAGAGTTTCATCCGTCTGGATGTGTAACATTTCCGATACTTGGAACAAAGGCAAAGCAAGAGGATAAGCTAGCTTTTGACCCCGACAGATTGAAAAGAAGAAAAATTTATGATGATGTAAAAGAAGTCTTTTCAGATTATACAGTTTTTGTTGGCGGTTCATCATCTTTTGATATGGCGCCTATGCCGTACAACAAATATTATGCATTAGACCTTTATTGCAAAGAGAATAATTTAAGTCACGAAAATATAGTTTACATAGGCGATGACTACGGCTTGGGCGGAAATGATGAATCTGTATATAAGTCAGATTTTCCGTACCTTACAATAGACGATTACCGGGATTTTCCGTCTGTAATAAGTGATTTATTAAAATAAGATAAAAACAAAACAGCAATAACGGCAACCAAGCTTGCCATTGGTGCATTTATTGTGCTGTATGTCTTTGCTTTAAAAACTGCAATGCTGCGTGTCGATGATGTTGTGCTTATCGTTATTACATCGCTTATAGGCAGAAAAATCAATTGCATAAAAATAAAAATGACAACTTCTTTATAGAGGTTGTCATTTTGCTTTTGCTGTGTTATAATTGACACATACATAATTTTATTTCATAAAATTCTTAAGAGCTAACGCTCTTTTGTGCTCTTTCGAGCACTGTGTCAATTGACGGCGTCGCAAAAATGCCCTTGCAAGCAAGCATTTTTACTCCTGGTAAAATGATTTTGCGGCATCTAAATTGTTCACTGATTCTATAATGAATTCAACGAAGTTGAATTCAGCTAAATTCGCTAACGCGAGCTAAATTGAGTAAACTCAACTAAATTGCATGCGGCAGCTAAATGTGCTCTGCACGCTTATGGCGAATTTAATTGTAGGGCAGGGGCTTGCTCCTGCCGTTGCAAGAGGATAGGTTGAGCGGTTGGAGCAAGCCCCAACCCTACAGGAGCAAAGCGGAATAATTTAGCTTTGCAACTTGTTGCAAAATTTAGCTAAAATGTTGGTATCTGAACCATATGCCCAATATAAATTGGTTAATGTCGAGTTAAATTCAAAAGAGGTATAGCATTATGGATATTATACAGACTTTTTATGATAATTTAGCGTCGCAATACGATAAGCTTTTTCTTGACTGGCGCGCTGCGACAAAAGAGCAGGCTTTAATCTTAGACAAGCTGTTTAAAGCTAACGGATATGACGAAAAAGCAGAAATTCTTGATTGCGCGTGCGGTATAGGCACGCAGGCAATAGGGCTTGCCGGTCTTGGATACAACGTAACCGCATCTGATATAAGCGAAGAAGAACTAAAAGAGGCAAGAAAAAGAGCTTTAGAAAATAATGTAAGCATCAGTTTTGAAAATGCTGATTTTCGTGCTTTGTCTGAAAGCTTTTCGCAGAAGTTTGATATTATTATTGCTATGGATAATGCCCTACCTCATATGCTTACAGAAAATGACTTAAATGCTGCAATTAAAAGCATTACAAATCGAGTTGCTTCGGGAGGTATGTTTGTTGCAAGCATAAGAGATTATGATGCTCTGATTGCGGATAAACCGCCATACTCTCCGCCGTACATACATAAAACAGAAAACGGACAAAGAGTATCTTTCCAAACATGGAACTGGAACGGCGATAATTATAAACTTATACAGTATATTGTAGAAGATGATAAAACCTTGGAAATCAGCAAATTCGAATGCGAATACAGAGCTGTGTCAAGAGAAGAACTTACCAAGCTGCTTACTTTAAACGGATGCAGCAGCGTAGAGTGGAAATTCCCGGAAGATACAGGATTTTATCAACCGATTGTTATAGCTAAAAAATAGCTTTATATAATAACTTACTAAATGATAATGAAATGGAGCAGAAAAATGTATTTTGAAGAAATAAAATTAAATACCGAAATAGAAATAGCGCCCGTAATTATAGACAAACAAAAAATGATTGCTTTTGCAAGAGATTATGATAATATTCCCTTGCATACCGATGAAGAATATGCGAAGAAAACACCGTTTGGCAAGCTGATTGCCCCCGGTGTAATGTCGTTTATGTCGGTGTGGTCAAAGTATTTAGAAGCAGATGTTTTCGGCGAAGAGCTTATAGCAGGCAAGTCAACAAAAATTGAGTGGATAAAACCGGTGTATGCTGAAGATGTTTTGTCTGCTAAAGCAAAAATAACAGCTAAAACCGAGCGTAACGAAAAGAACGGAATAGTAGAGTTAACAATCGAGGCATATAACCAGCACGGAGAGTTGGTATTGACGGATGTAACAGAAAGTGTTGTAAAGAAGAAAGGCTTTAAAAAGTGATATACAATAAAACAAGGGGCTGTCTTGATAATCATTTTTTATAAATATTTATGCACGAAATATTGTAGGGAACGCATTAATGCGTTCCGCGGAATGGATAAATCCATTCCCTACAACCAAACATTGCATAATTATTCGCTATATATGATTATTGAGACAGCCC
>JAFYXI010000012.1 GCA_017546245.1 Clostridia bacterium
CCTGTTTTTTAGTACCTACGAAAAGAACATCTTTGCCATCAGCAGCGATATCGCGGATGAAAGCATAAGCCTCTTCGATTTTTTTAACGGTTTTCTGCAAATCGATAATGTAGATACCGTTTCTTTCTGTGAAGATGTATTCAGCCATTTTTGGGTTCCATCTTCTTGTTTGGTGACCGAAATGAACACCGGCCTCCAGTAACTGTTTCATTGAAATAACTGACATTTAATGTCACCTCCGGTTTTATTTGCAATTCCTCCACACAAGTCACACTTTAAAGGAAACCCTAAAGGGCACCGTCCCTTAAAATCATTGCGTGTGCGTATTTTGCCTTGATAGTATATCACAAAACAGATATAAATGCAAGAACTTTTTTCATAATTTTTGAAAAAACATTTAAATTATCAAAAATAACAAGAAATATCCTTTATTTATTCTCAAAAAATAGGCGAAAATATTGACATTTTAATGCTTAAATTATATAATGATATACTATATAATAAATTGCAGATATATTGTCTTTATAAAGGAAATAGTATTATGCTTAATGTTAAAAATGTATTTAAAACGGCAGGAGTAATGATTTTTGCCACGCTTTTTGCAAAAATTCTCGGAATGTATCGCGAAGTTTTGTTTGCATCGCTTTACGGCACAGGATATATCGCACAGGCATTTTCGACCGCCGGCCGTATACCGCTTTTGTTTTTTGATATTGCTTTAGGTGCGGCAATTTCTTCTGCTTTTATTCCGGTATTTAATGAATATTTGGAAAAAGGGCAGAAAGAAGAGGCGCTTAAATATTCAAATACCTTTTTAAACGGTATTTTAATAATAACCGGTATAATATGTGCGCTGGGTATGTTTTTTTCAAATCAGATTGTAAATCTGATAGGTAGCGGACTTGGGCAAGAGGCAAAAGCACTTGCAGCAGAGCTTGTTATAATATTGTTTCCTACAATGATTTTTACAGCGTTTGCCTATGCCATTGCAGGAATACTTCAATCATTCGGCGAATTTAATGTTCCTGCAGCGATAAGTCTTGCATCGAACGGCATAATGGTTCTTTATCTGTTGATATTCGGCAAAAAATTCGGAATTACCGGAATTGCAATTGCGATGCTTGTCGGGTGGAGTTTTCAGGTTTTTGTACAGCTGCCTTCGTTAGTTAAGAAAAAATATAAATACAGACTTGTTTTAGATATTAAAAACGAGGGAATAAAAAAATCTGCAAAATTGGCCTTGCCAATATTGATAAGTTCGTGGGTTCAGCCGATAAACTCAATGATAAATATAAATTTAGCATCCGGATTAAATGGCGGTCAGGCAGTACCTGCTTTAGATTATGCAAATAAACTCTACATTATTTTTGTAGGAGTTTTAACATATGCAATTTCTAATATGTTATTTCCGTCAATGTCAAGGCTGGCGGTAAATGAGGATAAAACAGAGTTCAAAGAGGTAGTTTTAAAAGCTGTTCGTGCAGTATTGGTTATAATAATGCCGGTTATGGTGCTATTCTTAATTTTAAGAGTACCGCTTGTTCAGTTGGTTTTTGAACGCGGTGAGTTTGGCGCAGAATCTACGGCGCTCACATCTACTGCACTTATGTTTTATTCGTTGGGTATGTTGGGCTTTGGAGTACAGGAAATATTAAATAAGGCATTTTACTCAACGCAGGACGCAAAAACTCCTATGTATATAGCAATGGGTGGAATTGCTCTTAATATTTTACTTTGCTTTGTGTTAGTAAAAGGATTCGATGCAGGACTTGGCGGACTTGCGGTTTCGGCATCTGTTGCATCAACTGTAATAGCGCTTGTACTTTTACTTACTATAAATAGAAGATATAATCTTACGGACAAAAAATTTGTTTTGCTTTTAGTCAAACTGTTTGTTTGCGGAGCGGTAACCGGAATTGCTGCATGGGCATTGGCAAATGCATTAAATTTTGGAACAAATTATATAGGTAAAATTTTAAATCTGGTTATACCGGGAACGATCGGAGTTATAATTTATTTGGTTATGACCGTTATATTAAAAATAGAAGAAGTAACCGGAATCTTATTGATGCTTAAAAGAAAGCATAATTAAAAGGAGGGAAATGTGTGGAAAGCAGTATTTTTAAGTTTTTTGCAAAGATATTTCATGCTTTAGCTGTTTGGTTTGATGAAAGTGTATTCGGAAAGGCATATAATTCACTTTGTATATTTTTAGCTAAGTGCTTTAAGTACAGCTTTTTAGGAAAGTTTTTTTGCACCGGTCTTAACACAAAGGATATGTGCGAGGCAAGCTTGTTATATCGTATTATTTATTCTCCTATAAAGTTATGCAGCTTTATAGCTAAAAAGACGGGGGTTTTCTGGGAAAAGACTGTTGAAGACAGCAGTATTTTAAGGCTTGCAAACAACTGGGAGCTTGTAAGTATACGCATATACGGTGTGATTTTGTTCTTTTTTGTTGTTACGTTTTCGGTACTTAACACAATATTAAACGGAATAAATCTTATGCTTTTGGCAATATGCGGTGCAGCACTTGTTTTTGCAATATTTATGATATTAATCAACCGCAGTCCTAAATCTCTTTTTAAAGGAAGCGAGTTTTTGAGAAGCTTTGGCGGCTTGTTCTGTGAGGTAAAAAAAGAATCAAGCAAGCTGTTTTTGCAGGATAAAGACATTGTTGCAAGCGGAATGCTGTTCGGTACTTTTGTTGGCATATCCTGCGGTGCATTGGCGGTTTTGCTGCCTTTAAAGATATTTGTAATTTTGGTAGGCGGAATGTTCGGAGCACTGCTGGTTATAAAATACTTAGAGCTAGGTGTTTTTCTTACAGTAATCGGTTCGCCGATACTTCCTACAACAATTCTGGCAGGAATGTGTCTTTTGTGCGTAGTATCGTTGGTTTTTAAAATGCTGACCGACAGAAACTTTAAATTAAAGACATCCTCGCTTGATATATTTGTAATATTCTTTATGGGTGCTTTGGCATACGGCGTGATAAATTCTTTCACCTTTATAAAGAGCGCACAGATATTAATGATATATTTTTCATACATTCTGTTTTATTTTGTAATAGTCGCAACAACAGATTCGCGTAAAAAGTGGAAGGCTTTGGTCGTTTCGTTTGCTTTGGTCAGCTGTGTTGTGGCACTTTACGGAATACTTCAGAACTTTACGGGAATCAGCTCACAAAAATCATGGGTTGACAGTGATATGTTCCAGTCGATTAAAACCCGTGTATATTCCACATTCGATAATCCGAATGTTTTAGGTGAATTTTTAGTAATTATGATTCCTACAACAGCGGCTCTTTTATGGGCAAATAAAAAGCACGGACATAAAATGGTTTATACCTTTATAATATTGTGCTTGTGTGCATGTATTGTATTTACCTGGTCGAGAGGTGCATGGCTTGGTGTTATGCTTGCAGTTGCTCTGTTTTTGCTTGTTATGGATAAGCGCTGGGCATTGGCAGGCGTTGTGGCACTTTTTGCGTTACCGTTCATTTTAAGCACAGACAACGCAATAACACAGAGAATTTTGTCGATAGGTAACACTAAAGATACCTCAACGGCATATCGTGTGTCAATATGGATGGCATCGGTTAAGCTGATACGTGATTTCTGGATGTCTGGTATCGGCCTTGGCTCAGAGGCTTTTGCAATGATATATCCCAAATATGCCTTGGCAGGCGCAAATTTTGCACTTCACTCACACAACCTGTTTTTGCAGATTTGGGTTGAAATGGGATTAATAGGTATAGTTTCGTTTTTTGCTTTGATTATAGCATTTATCCGTCAGGCATTTTCGCTTGCGGTTTATAAAAAACGCGGCGGAGTGTGTGCGACTGTTATAATAGGCGCGTCGGCAGGTATTTTAGGATACTTGTTCCAGGGGCTTACGGATAATGTGTGGTATAACTATAAAATGCTGCTTGTTTTCTGGATTGTATTAGGTCTGGTTTCGGCAGGTGTAAATATAAACAAGCAAAAAGACGAATAAGACATAAAAGGAGGCCGGAATATGTTAAAAGTGGTACAAGTTGTTTCGGACACCAATATTGGCGGTGCAGGTCGGTATCTTTTAAATTATTTAAAGTATTTTGACCGTGAAAGGTTTAAAGTAACTGTAATTGTACCTGAAAAAAGTGCATTAATTGAGTTTATTGCCAAACACAACGATGTTGAGTTAATCGAAGCACCGTATATGGCTGATAAATCATACGATAAAAACTGCGTAAAGTTTTTAAAAGGTGTTTTTAAAAATATAAAACCTGATATTTTGCATACACACGCAAGCCTGTCTGCAAGAATAGCGGGAAGAAAAGCAAAAATACCCTGCATAGTTGCAACAAGACATTGTATCGAGCCTAAAGCATCAAAAATTAAAGCGGCTGCAATGGGATTTTTAAATAATCTTTTATGTGATTATTATATTGCAGTAGCAGATGCCGTTGCGCAAAATCTTTACGAAGGCGGAATTAAACCTGAAAAGGTTAAGGTTATTTATAACGGTGTCGAGGCTGCAGCAACACATCCGATCGAGGAGTTGTTATTAGAAAGAGCTACTCTGGGAATAAAAGACCACGAGTTTGTATTTTCTATCTTTGCAAGATTGGAAAAGGTAAAAGGTCACCGATATTTTTTAAAGGCTGCACGTGAACTGAAAAAAGCAGGCTATCATGCTAAGTTTTTGATAGTAGGTGATGGCTCTTTAAGAGATGAACTTGAAGATAAAGCAAAGTCTTACGGCATAGCTGATGACGTTATATTTACCGGATACGTAAAAGACACATCGCTTCTTTTGGGCGCATCGGATGTAAACGTCATTTCGTCAGAATCAGAGGCTATGAGCCTTGCGATATTAGAGGCTATGAGCCTGGGCAAACCAACTATCGCTACATTAACAGGCGGAAATCCTGAGATAGTTAAAAACGGTGTAAACGGATACTTAACCGGCGTGGGTGACAGCGCATCCTTAGCAGATGCTATGATAAAGATAATGGAGAACGAGCCGCATTATATCGAGTTATCTGAAAATGCTTATCGTAATTATACAGAAAAATTTAAAGCCGAGTTTATGGTAGAAAATATTGAAAGATTTTATGAGGAGGTAACCAAAAATGTTTATTGATGATAAAGGCAGACTTTTTGGTAAATTAAATCTGTTGGATTTAATTATTGTGTTGATTATTATTGCAGTACTGGCTTTTGGCGGATGGTATTTTGCAAGAGGCGGTGCAGGCAGTGCAGAAACCTTAACTGTTGACTATACTGTTGAAGTACTTCAGAAAGACCCCGAATACTTTGATTATATAATTGAAGGCGAAAAGGTTGTTGATGGTGTAACAAAGCAGCCTATGGGTGAAATTATATCCTTTGAAACGCAGAAATCGCGTTATTTAACACAGAACAACGAAACGCTTTCTTTGGGTTATGAAGAAATTGAGGGTAAGCTAGACGGTCGTATTGTTATAAGACTTGAGGCAGAAGTTGCATATCCTGATTTAAAGTCAGGTGATGAAAAAATTAAAATAGGCAAGCAGGTTGCTTACCGTTCAGAAAGTGCAGCTATTAAAGGCTATATTATAGGTATGGACTATGATAACGAAAAACTGGAGGAGATGAAATAATGTTTATAGATCAAAAGGGTAAATTGTTTGGCAAAATAAGTATTATAGACCTGCTCGTTATTATTGTAGTAATAGTTGCGGTATTAGGCTCTGTGCTTGCATTTGCTAAGGTTAAAAGCGGTGCAGTATTAACCGAAAACAGGTCATTAATCAGCGAAAGCACATTAGATACATTAGAAGTAAGAATGAGACTTAAAGAAGTACGCTCTATGACCGCAGATTCTATCCATATCGGTGATGAGGTATATGCTAAAGATACAAATAAATATCTTGGTAAAGTTGCACGTGTCGAGATTGAGCCTGCTAAACGCATAATTACCGGATTTAAAGGTGATGTAAAAGAGGCAGAAGTTCCTGAACGAATGGATGTTATAATGGTTTTAGAGGTAATGGGCAGCCGCACAGATAACGGATATTTTACCGGAAATAATATTCATCTGGTGTATGGCTCATCAATGGAAATTTTAACACCTACAATTCAGTCAACTCCTGAAATAGAAGGACTTGCTGTTATTAAAAAATAAATAATCGGTATAACATCAGAAAGAGGTCATAAATATGCCTAAGGCATCAGATGAATTAAAGAATACTAAAAAAGTAGTTGTAAAGGTTGGAACCTCTACACTTACTCACGATACAGGACATATAAATCTTCAGCGTGTTGAAACGCTGGTAAGAGTGCTTGCTGATTTACGAAACAGCGGAAAAGAAGTTGTTTTGGTTACCAGCGGTGCGGTAGGCGTTGGCAGAGGTAAAATAGGCTTTTCGGACGGTAGTTATGGAACAAAAGAAAAACAGGCATATTCAGCGATAGGTCAGAGCGAACTTATGGGCATATACGGCAGATTGTTTTCTGAATACAGTTGTAGTGTCGCTCAGATACTTTTAACCAAAAATGTGCTTGAAGACGCAGTAAGAAAAGAAAATGCAATCAATACATTTGCAAAGCTTTTAGAGTGGGGGGTTATCCCTATCGTAAATGAAAATGACGTAATATCTACCGAAGAAATAGAGTTTGGCGATAACGATACACTCTCTGCAGTTGTTGCATCTTTAATAGGTGCGCAAACATTAATTATTTTAAGTGATATTGACGGCTTATATAGTGCTGACCCAAGGACAGACAGCACGGCTGAATTAGTTGAGCAGGTAGATGAAATTACCGACGAGCTTTTGAGTACAGCCGGCGGTGCAGGTTCAAAAAGAGGTACAGGCGGAATGGTTACAAAGCTGTTAGCTGCACGCAGAGCAACTGCAAACGGTGTTAATATGGTAATAACAAACGGAAAAGACCCAAGAATAATATATGATATTTTAGAAGGAAAAAGCGTAGGAACATTGTTTTGCGCAAAGAGGTGAAACCATGCTCGAATTATTAGGAAAGCAAGCCAAAGCGGCAAGCTATCAGCTTATGAACATAAGCACAGCAGAAAAAGAAAATGCTCTTTTAGCTATAGCTGACAGCTTAGAAAATAACATACCTGCTATCTTGGCAGAAAACAAAAAAGATGTTGATGCCCTAAAAGAAAAGGGTGGAACACAAGCCTTAATCGACAGATTAACTCTTACTGAAAAACGCATAAAGGATATGGCAGACGGCGCAAGACAGGTAAAAAGCCTGCCCGACCCGGTTGGAGAAGTGCTGGGAATGACGAAACGTCCCAATGGGTTAGTTATCGGAAAAAAACGCGTTCCTTTAGGAGTTATAGGAATAATTTATGAGGCACGGCCAAACGTTACGGTTGATGCGGCAGTTTTGTGTTTAAAAACATCTAACGCCTGCATCTTGCGAGGTGGCAGCGAGGCAATAAATTCCAATAAAATTATTGTAGATACAATGACTTCTGCACTTGACAAAATAGGATTTCCTGCTCATAGTGTTCAGCTTTTATGTGATACCTCGCGCGAAACTGCAACACGCATGATGAAAATGAATGAATACCTCGATGTGTTAATTCCGCGCGGTGGTGCAGGTTTGATAAAAAGTGTTGTTCAAAATGCAACTGTACCTGTTATCGAAACCGGAACGGGTAACTGTCATATTTATATTGAAAGTACGGCAGATATAAAAATGGGCGTTGATATAATTACCAATGCCAAAACAAGCAGACCGGCTGTCTGCAATGCGGCAGAAACTTTGCTTGTTGACGAAAAAATAGCTGAAAAAGCTTTGCCAATGGCGTATGATGCAATGAAAGAATTTAATGTAGAATGGCGTGGGTGTGAAAAATCCTGCAAAATTTTGCCTCAAATTAATAAGGCGACAGAAGAAGACTATCAGACAGAATATAACGATTATATTTTAGCGGTTAAGGTTGTGTCAGGTTTAGACGAGGCGATTGCTCACATAAACAAATACGGCACAGGTCATTCAGAAGCAATTATAACCTCAGATTATTTTGCATCAAACAGATTCTTAAATGAAGTAGATGCTGCGGCAGTTTATGTTAATGCATCAACACGCTTTACAGACGGTTTTGAATTTGGATTTGGTGCAGAAATAGGTATTTCAACTCAAAAGCTTCATGCACGCGGTCCTATGGGGCTTTGCGAGCTTACAACTACAAAATATATTATCTACGGAGACGGACAGGTAAGGAGATAATGCGCAAATGATTAAAACAGAGCATCTGCAGTATACCTATCGCACAGACAAAACACCGATAGAGTTTGTGCTTGATGATGTTAATATAGAAATAAAAACCGGCGAATTTGTTGCGGTTTTAGGGCATAACGGTTGCGGAAAGTCTACGCTTGCAAAGCATTTTAACGGACTTTTGCTGCCGACTGGCGGCAATGTTTATGTATCCGGTATGGATACAAAGGACGAAGAGCTTTACTGGAATGTCCGCCGCAGCGTCGGAATGGTATTTCAGAATCCGGATAATCAGCTGGTTGCAACTGTTGTTGAAGAAGATGTAGCCTTTGCGCCTGAAAATTTAGGGATTCCGTCAGAGGAAATAAGAGAGCGTGTTGACAGTGCGCTAAAAGCCGTAGGAATGTATGAATACAGAAAACACGCACCTCACCGTTTGTCGGGCGGACAAAAACAGCGCATAGCAATCGCAGGTGCTATAGCAATGCGTCCTCAATGCATTGTTTTGGATGAACCGACTGCTATGCTTGACCCTCAGGGGCGAAAAGAGGTTATAAATACAATAAAAAAGCTGAAAGATGAGGGAATGACGGTTGTTTTAATAACTCATTATATGGAAGAAGCAACAAAAGCCGACCGTGTAATAGTTATGGATAAAGGGAACGTTGTTTTAGACGATGTTCCGCGTAATGTGTTTAAAGAAGTTAAGCTTTTAAAGAAGATAGGGCTTGATGTTCCGCAGGTAACAGAATTACTATATAACTTAAAAAAAGCTGGTCTGCCGGTTAATTATGATGTCTTAACCGTTGAAGAGTGCGCAGACGAGCTTGCAAAAATTCTGCTATAACTGTTTTAAACCTACAAACCGATTGGGAGATATTAAAATGGGAATTAAGATTCGAAATCTTGAATATATTTATATGCAGGGAAGTCCGTTTGAAAAAGAGGCTCTTTCAGATATTAATCTGGATATTGCCGACGGAGAATTTGTCGGACTTATCGGGCATACCGGTTCAGGAAAATCAACACTTATACAGCATTTAAACGGTCTTTTAGTGCCACAGTCAGGTGAAATTGAGGTTAACGGCAAAAACACAAAAGAAAAGGGTGCGCATCTAAAAGAACTGCGTCAGGAGGTTGGTTTGGTTTTTCAGTATCCTGAACACCAGATTTTTGAAGAAACTGTATATAAAGATGTTGCATTCGGTCCGAAAAATATGGGACTTGGCGATGATGAAATACACGAACGTGTTGTTGAAGCTCTTACTTACGTTGGTCTTGATGAATCGTATTATGAAATGTCGCCGTTTGAACTTTCAGGCGGACAAAGACGAAGAGTTGCAATTGCAGGTGTTCTTGCAATGCGTCCTAAAACCCTTATTTTAGACGAACCGGCAGCCGGACTTGACCCTGCGGGAAGAGAAGAAATGTTAACGCAGATAAGAGCCTTATACTTAAAAAGTAAAATGACGGTAATTTTAGTTTCGCATTCAATGGAAGATGTCGCACGAATTGCAAGCCGCATTATAGTTATGAACGACGGTAAAATTGCAATGGACGGCAAGGTGTCAGAGATATTTTCACGCGGTGAAGAGCTTAAAAATATGGGGCTTGATGTTCCGCAGGTCAGCGCTTTAGCAGCAGAGCTTATAAAAAGAGGAGTAAAGCTGGATTCGAATATCTATACAATAGAACGTGCAAAAGCAGCAATTATGCTTTTAGCTAAAGAAAAAAGGGGAGCGGAAGAATGCTGAAGGATATAACATTAGGACAATATTTTCCTATCGAATCGCCGCTTCATAATATGGACCCCAGAACTAAAATTTTAGGTCTTGTATTTATGCTTGTTGCAATTTTTGCAGCAAACGGGGTGATTGGATATTTAACAGTTGCTGCGTTTACCTTGTTAATTGTTTTGCTGTCTAAAGTACCGTTTAAAACATACTTTAAGGGGCTTAAACCTATATGGTTTATAATTATATTTACCGGAGTTTTAAATTTCTTTTTGACTCCCGGAACAAAAATCTATATAGGTAATTTTTCGACAGGTGCGACAATCGAAGGTGTAATTTTAGCAGGTAAAATGGCACTAAGGCTTGTACTTTTAATAATTTCAAGCTCAGCACTTACCTATACGACCTCGCCGATTTCGTTAACCGATGGAATTGAAAAATTACTTCTTCCGTTTTCAAAAATGGGTCTTCCTGCACATGAGCTTGCAATGATGATGAGTATTGCAATAAGATTTATTCCGACATTAATAGAAGAAACTGAAAAAATATCAAAAGCACAGCAGGCGCGTGGGGCAGATTTTGATTCGGGCAACATTATAAAAAGAGCTAAAGCCTTAGTCCCTATGCTTGTTCCACTTTTTATCAGTGCGTTTCGCCGTGCGGACGAGCTTGCGGTCGCAATGGAGAGCAGATGCTATCGCGGCGGCAACGGAAGAACCAGACTTAATCCGATTAAATTTAAAAAAATTGACCTTACAACAGCGATAATTTTTACAGTATTTTTTGCTATAGTGATTGCGCTCAGATTCATATAAGTCAGGCGGTGGAGTTTTGCGAAGAAATTATAAAATGCATATAATGTATGACGGCACAGATTTCGGAGGCTGGCAAAGACAAAAAAATGCTGTTACCATACAGGGTGAAATCGAAAAGGCGCTGGGCATAATTACAAAAAACGAAATTTCGTTAATTGGCGCAAGCCGAACAGATGCCGGTGTTCACGCATATGACTATGTTGCAAATGTTTTTTTAGATACCGATAAAGATAATTATTCAATCTGGATGGGCTTAAATGCTCTTTTACCTGACGGAATAAGGGTTAAAAGCATCGAGCCGTGCGCTGATAGCTTTCATGCAAGATATGACGCTAAGCATAAAACTTATGTATATAACATAGATAACTCAGGTTATTGTGATGTATTCACGAACAGATATATGTGGAAATACAGGTATCCTCTTGATTATGAAAAAATGAAAGAGGCAGCAGAACACTTTGTCGGCGTTCACGATTTTTCAGCATTTATGTCGCAGGGCGGAACAGCAAAAACCTTTACACGTGAGATTTATTCAAACGATTTTGAAATTTTAGGGGACAAGCTTAAAATGACCATAACCGGCAACGGATTTTTATATAATATGGTAAGAATTATAGCCGGCACTTTGGTAAGTGTTGGTCGCGGTGATATTAATCCCGATGATATACCGGATATTATAGAATCAAAAGAAAGAAAACGTGCGGGAATTACCGCACCGCCTGAAGGACTTGTTTTATACAAGATTACATATTGACGGAGGGTCTTTATGATAAAACCTGTTAATAAAAAGAGAAACAATAAAATTTTATGGTCTGTGCTTATAGTTGCAGCAATTTTTATTGTATGTGCGGCAGCTTCGTATTTAGCTGTTGTTATGCAGACGGAAGGTGAAAAAGAAACGCCTGTAAATTCATCTCCGGTTGTTTCGGCAATGGATTTTGTTTTAGACCCGGGAATTTCTTACGAGCACGCATTAACAGAGAAAAATTTATATTTTTACAGCGCAGAGAATATTAAAATCATTAATGAAAAAGGTGAGATAAAACAAGATTTTATTCTTCCGCTTTCTCAGCCCGAAGTTTCTGCTTGTGGCGAATATGCACTTATATATGATAAAGGTGCAAGAAAGGCATTTTTGTTCCGTTCAAGTAAACAAGTTAAAGAAATGGAGCTTGCCGAATCTATAATTTTAGCAAGTGTAAATTCGACCGGCAGCAGTGTTTTTGTAACCAAAGGCGAAACTCATCAATGCTCGGTTTCGGTTTTAGATTCTAAAGGTGAAGAAAAGTTCAGATGGAATTCGGGCGGACTTTATGTATTATCGGCAGATATATCAGATAACGGCAAAGACATAGCGGTTTCTGCATTAAATACAGACGGCGGAGTTTTAACGAGTAATATAATAATGTTTACAATAGATAAAGAACAGCCTTTTGCAAATTATAAATATACTGATGAAATATTTGCTGCTACTAAATTCAGCGGCAACACTCTGTATGCAATTGGCGAAAGCGCAGCATACGTATATAACGGATACGGAAAAGTAACCGGAACAATCGATTATGCAGAAAGAGAATTGTTAAACTATAATACAGATGGAAATACTTTGGCATTGGTATTTTCCGGCTCCGGTCTTAGCGTAGGCGCAGGAGATTTAGAAACCTATAACACAAAGGGAGAAAAATTAGGGCTGTTTCATTCATCGCAGGAAATATCGTTTTTAGACTGTATAGAAGGAAGAATTGCCGTTAAAAACGGACGTGTAGTATCTATTTTAAATTCTAAATGTAAAGAAGAATTTCAAATAAGTCCCGAAACAGATTTACTTAATTTTATGTTTTTTGAAAACGAATATCGTGCTGTTGGAATTTCGGCAGTCGGTGCACAGCTTATAAGAGTTTCTAAAAACTAGCAGAGGTGATTATATATGCTTAATATTGCAGATATAGTGCTTATAGCCATAATTGCAGTTTTTGTAATAGCAGGAAGTGTTCGTGGTCTTGTTAAAACGCTGTTTGGTTTAGGTTCAATTGTGTTATCTATAATATTATCGCTCACTTTATATCCTATGGTGTCTGATGTTTTGGCACAAAGCAAAGTAGGTGCAATTGTTCAGGATAGCGTAAGCAGCTTGCTCAGTCAGGAAAAACAAATAACCGAATCGACAGAATTAACGGAAACGACAGAAAATGAAAGCTCGTTGCCTGATTTTGTTCAAAATACAATTGATACTGCCACACAACAAACTACACAGGCATTATCGGCAACTGTTACTGATGCAGCGCTTAATATTATAAGTATGCTCATTGTGTTTGTACTTGTAAAAATTTTGCTGTGGATAATAGCAAAGCTTTTAGATTTAGCTACAAAACTGCCTGTGATTCACGGATGTAACAAGCTATTGGGCGGTGTGTTAGGATGCGTAAGCGGTGTGCTTATAGTATATCTTTTATTAGGACTTTTAACATTTACAACCCTTTTAAACACAACGTCTGATTTTGGCAGAACGGTGCAAAATTCGCTGATTTTATCGCAAATGTATGAAAATAATATTTTGTTATATTTTTTACATATAAAATAGATATAAAAATTTGACAAATTAAAACAGTAGTTGTATAATATCTTTTGAAACATTATAAGGAGATGGTAAAAGTGGAAATCAAAATTGAAAGAACAACTTCTCCGAAAGCTAAACCGGATTCAAATTCGTTAGGCTTCGGAAAGTATTTTACAGACCATATGTTTGTTATGGAATATGCTGAAGGCAAAGGCTGGTATGATGCCCGTATAGTTCCTTACGGACCTTTAGAAATGGATCCGTCTTGCATGGTTTTACATTACGGTCAGGCAATTTTCGAAGGTATGAAAGCATATCGTGCGGCTGATGGCGGCGCATTATTGTTCAGACCTTTAAAGAATATGCAGCGTGTAAACATTTCTAACGAGCGTTTGTGCATTCCGCAAATAGATGAAGAATTTGCAGTTGAAGCAATTAAAAAGCTTGTTGAAGTTGATATGGACTGGATTCCCGACGGCGAAGGAACATCACTTTACGTTCGTCCGTTCATTATCGCAACTGATAATGCATTGGGTGTTCATCCGTCACATACATATAAATTTATTGTAATTATGTCGCCTGTTGGTGCTTATTATCCCGAAGGCTTAAATCCGGTTAAAATTTATGTTGAAGACGAGTATGTTCGTGCAGTTCGCGGCGGTATGGGATTTGCAAAAACTGCAGGTAACTATGCTGCAAGTATCAAAGCTCAGAAAGTAGCAGCAGAAAAAGGATATACTCAGGTTCTCTGGCTTGACGGTGTAGAACGTAAATACATCGAAGAAGTAGGAA
The DNA here is from genome assembly GCA_017546245.1 of Clostridia bacterium. Taxonomy (GTDB): domain Bacteria; phylum Bacillota; class Clostridia; order UBA1381; family UBA9506; genus RGIG1666. The sequence goes on from JAFYXI010000012.1 coordinate 14,123, forward strand.
CGATGAACGTATTCTTTAAAATTGATGGCGAAATCATTACTCCTGCACTTAACGGAAGCATTTTAGCAGGTATCACACGTGATTCTTCTATCCAGATTCTTCGTTCATGGGGTCTTAAAGTAACCGAGCGTAAGCTTTCTATTCAGGAAGTATACGATGCTCACAAGGCAGGTAAACTCGAAGAAGTATTCGGAACAGGTACTGCTGCAGTTATTTCTCCTGTTGGCGAGCTTAACTGGAACGGTAATATCATTTCTATCAACAATGGCGAAATCGGTGAGATTTCCGGCAAGCTTTATGATACAATTACCGGTATTCAGAGCGGCGCATTAGAAGATACATTTGATTTTACGGTAAGAGTTTAATATTTAACACAATAAAAAGCCGATGCTTTAAGCATCGGCTTTTTTTGTTGTACTGTAAATCCGTCACCAAAAATACGTTATAGCAATATAATGTAGTATGAAAAAAGAGAGGTGGTATGATGAATGCACTTGACATAAAAGAAATAAATATGAAATATCAGGATATATCCGGTGAAATAGACGCAATCACCGATGTTAGCTTTAGTATAAAAAAAGGTGAATTTTTAAGCTTGGTAGGCCCTAGCGGATGCGGAAAATCTACGCTTTTGTCTATCGTAAGCGGACTTTTAAAGCAAAGCGGCGGAGAAGTTCTGATAGATGGTGAAAAAGTTGAAGGTGTATCATCAAAAATCGGATATATGCTTCAAAAGGATAACTTGTTAGAATGGCGAACAATTTACGGAAATGTAATTTTGGGGCTTGAAATACGCGGTGAATTAAATGCTGAAAGCCGCAGTTATGCTGATGAACTTTTAAAAACTTACGGCTTATATGAGTTTAAGGATAAATATCCTGCACAGCTATCAGGAGGTATGCGCCAAAGAGCAGCGCTGATAAGAACCTTGGTTACAAAACCTGATATATTGCTGCTTGATGAGGCATTTTCGGCACTGGATTATCAGACTCGCCTGGCAGTGGGTGATGATGTTTATCGCATTATAAAAAAAGAAAACAAAACCGTTTTAATGGTAACGCACGATATACCCGAGGCAATAAGTATGTCTGACAGAATTGTAGTACTTACCAAAAGACCGGCGGTAATTAAGGCAATACACGAAATTAACTTCGAAAATTTAAAAGAACGAACACCGCTTGAGTGCAGAAAACAGGAGTCGTTCAGCTCGTATTTTAATGATATATGGAAGGAGCTGGATGTTCATGTATAAAGGTAAAAAAACGCCTGAAAATCTGTCGGAAGAAAGAAAAAAATATTTAAGGCATATAGCATATAAAAAATACGGAATTTTATCTGTTCAGATTTTAATACTGATATTTTTTATTACTCTGTGGGAAATAAGCGCAAATTTAGGTTTAATCGACAGTTTTATAACCAGTCAGCCGTCAAGAATTGTAGATACATTTTTAAATTTAACATCTAACGACCTGCTTATGCATATAGGCATAACGTGTTTTGAAACAATGGTCGGTTTTTTATTAGGTGTAATTTTAGGAACAATCTTAGCTACACTTTTATGGTGGTCTGATACTTTATCTAAGATAAGCGAACCATATCTTGTTATATTAAACAGCTTGCCAAAGATTGCTTTAGGACCTGTAATAATAATATGGGTTGGCGCAGGCGTTAAAGCAATAATTGTAATGGCACTTGCAATATCGTTAATCGTTACGGTTTTAGAGCTTTTAAACGGCTTTTTGCAAACAGATAAAGAAACAATAAAAATGGCGCGAACCTTTGGGGCAAACAAAGCGCAAATTTTTTCTAAAATTGTCTTTCCTGCAAATATGGAAACTCTTTTTAATTCACTAAAAATAAATATAGGCTTATCGCTGGTCGGTGTTATAGCTGGTGAATTTTTAGTTTCAAAAGCAGGGCTGGGATATTTAATAGTATATGGCGGTCAGGTTTTTCAGCTTGATTTAGTTATGGCGAGTGTTATAATTTTAGCAATTGTAGCGGCACTGTTATATGAGTTTGTACGCATTTTAGAAAAAATAGTATGCCGCAAAAATTTTCGCAAGTAAAAAAATATTATATATGGGCAGCGGATAAACTCTGCTGCCCGGAAAGGTAGGTTAAAATGATACATACAAAAAAGGTGCTTACAGCAATTAGCTGCATTTTAATGGCGGCTGTTTTATGCTTTAGCGGATGTACAAAAAAAGAAGAGGGTTTAAAAAAGGTAAAGGTAGGAGAGGTAACTCACTCGGTATTTTATGCGCCGCAATATGCAGCAATTGCCTTGGGGTATTTTGAAGAAGAGGGCTTAGAACTGGAGCTTTCTAATCTTCAGGGTGCTGATAAGGTAATGACAGCAGTATTATCAAACCAGATAGACATTGGTTTTTGCGGACCCGAAGCGGCAATTTATGTTTATAACGAAGGCAAAGAAGATTACGTAGAGGTTTTTGCGCAGATGACAAAACGTGACGGCTCATTTTTGGTAGGAAAAGACCCTGATGATAATTTTGACTGGAATGACATTCGCGGAAAAACAGTAATTCCGGGCAGAAAAGGCGGAGTTCCTTATATGACGTTAGAATATGTAGTTAAACAAAACGGAATTGACCCTGTAAATGATGTTAATTTAGACGACAGCATTCAGTTCTCACTTATGGCAGGTGCGTTTGCAGGAAGTGACGCAGAATACGTATCGCTTTTTGAACCGACTGCATCTATGATAGAGGCAGAGGGCAAGGGTTATATTTTATGCTCGATAGGTGAAGAAAGCGGAGAAATTCCTTATACCGCATATTGCGCCAAAAAAAGCTTTTTAAAAGATAATGATGATATGATACAAAAATTTACCAATGCAATATATAAAGGACAAAAATGGGTGCAGCAAAATTCTGCATCTGATATTGCAAAAGTTATTGCTTATGCTTTTCCTGATACTGATATAAATATGCTTACAAAGTCGGTAGAGAGCTATAAATCTATTGAAGCGTGGAACAGCACACCATATTTAGAAGAAAAACAGTTTGATTTTTTACAGACTGTAATGACTTCAGCCGGAGAGCTTGATAAAAAAGCACCTTATGATAAAATCGTAAATAACAGCTATGCTAAAGCAGCAATAGAAAATATAAAATAATTTAAAACGCAGAACTGCCATAGATATTTTACGTTGGCAGTTCTGCGTTTTATTATATAATAAAAGAATTGAAATTTACCATTATTTGTGTTAAAATAGATACATAGCCACGACAATACTTTTATGAATAAATTGAAATTAAGAAAGGAATTTTCAAATGAAAAATCTATTACTTATAGGCGACTCTATCCGCAGGGGATATGACCAGGCTGTAAAAAAGACCTTAGAGGGCAGAGTAAATGTTATTTTTCCGGAGGAAAATTGCCGTTTTGCTTCATATCTTTTAAGGTATTTCCATAGCTATTTAGGCGAAACAAAAGGCGAGGATATAGATGTAATTCATTGGAATGCAGGCCTTTGGGATTGCCTGAGAATGTTTGAAGAAGAGCCGCATACACCGATAGATGTATATGCATATTATATTGACAGATTGTGCCAGAGAATTAAAAAAATATGTCCTAATGCAAAGGTAATTTTTGCTACATCAACGCAGGTTATTTCTGAAAAAATGAGCAAGGATTTTAAACGCTATAATGAAGAAATAGCAAAATATAACGAAGCAGCAGTAAATGTTGTTAAAAAATACGGATTTAAGATTAACGACCTATATGCTCTTTCTGCAACTCTTCCTGAAGAAACTCATTCTGATGCTGTTCATTATTATACTCCTGCCGGAACAGAGGCCTTTACAAAACAGGTTCTTTCGTTTGTTGCACCTGAGCTTGGTATGGATGAGGTTCCCGAGTACCGCGAAGAAATGTATACGGACAAGCCGGTTGGTATATAAAATCTTATAAAACAGAGCATAAAGATATGTATTTAATGTTAAATTATTGTAAAACATATAAAAGAGTATTGATTTGTGCGACAAAAAACAGTATTTTATATATATAGGGAATTTATAAGGAGAATATTTATGATAAAAGCAGATTCTGCGGTAAAAAGAGAAACTAAATATATAGCATACTCCTGCGCAATTTTAAGTGTACTTATGCAGGCTGTATTTGTTATTTTAAAAAGATGGGACTACACCGTAATCTTAGGAAATTTACTTTCTTTTGCAATTGCTGTTTTAAATTTTTATTTTATGGGTATAACAGTTCAAAAGGCAGTAAGTATGGAGGTTAACGATGCCAAAAAGCTTATGAAATCTTCACAGACTCTGAGAAACATTGGGGTTTTTATTGGCATAGTTATTGGTGTTGTAGCACCGTGCTTTAATACGGTAGCGGTTATTATTCCTGTATTTTTCCCTAGAATTGCTGTATCATTCAGACCACTTATTAAAGATCAAAAGGAAGTGATAGATAAGTGAATAAAAAGACTCTCGGTTTTAAATTGGTTGATATGTTATATATTGCTATGATGATAATTCCGATAGGATTTGGCATTGCACTTAAGGTTTTAACAACTCCTTTATCTGAAGGAATAAGCATAGCAGGTGCAAAAATTTATTTTACACTTTCTATGCCTGTGCAAAATTTACCTATAACCGAATCTCAGGTTAATTCTGCAATAGTAATAATATCGGCACTTTTTCTCTGCCTTTATCTTACGCACGGAATAAAAGGCGGAATATGGCTTAAAAGACATCATTTTGCAGAACTGATAGTAGAAAAGAGTACATCGCTTGTTGTAAACAGTATGGGTGAATACTTTAAGTCGTTTGCACCGTTTATAGCGGCAATATTAGGACTTTCAGGTTTTTCGAGCTTAATTACATTATTCGGGCTGTTTCCGCCAACATCGGATATTAATATTGTAGCAGGTTGGGCAATTTTAGTATTTGTTTTAATAACATATTACAAAATGAAATGCGGACCAATTGAGTATGCTAAAAGCTTTGCCAATCCTGTTTTAATGGCACCGCTTAATATAATAAGTGAAATAGCGACTCCTGTTTCAATGGCATTTCGTCATTACGGCAACGTGTTATCGGGTTCTGTTATATCGGTGCTTGTTGCGGCAGGTCTGCAGGGATTATCTAACATTGTGTTTGGTGCACTTCCGGGATTTTTAGGTAACTTCCCGTTTTTGCAGGTAGGGTTGCCTGCAATTTTATCAATTTATTTTGACATATTCAGCGGATGTTTGCAGGCGTATATTTTTGCAATGCTTACTATGCTGTATATCTCAGGGGGATTTCCTCTTGAACTATATAATGAACGCAAAAAGAAAAAAGCACTTAAGTGCGAAATTTAATTGGAGGTATTTTTATGGAAATCGCAATCAGTATTATTTTAGGATGTTGTGCGTTGGGTGCAGGTTTTGCTATGATAGCAGGTATAGGCCCGGGTATCGGTGAAGGAAACGCCGTAGCTAAGGCTTGTGAAGCAATAGGCAGACAGCCTGAGTGCAAGGGTGATGTAACAACAACAATGCTTATGGGTTGTGCGATTGCAGAAACAACCGGTCTTTATGCACTTGTTATAGCAATTCTGCTTTTGTTTGTTACTCCGGGAATGTTTATTGATATACTTATCAACACAATCGGTTAATCCAGAGAGGAAAGAATTATGCAATCATTAGAAGTTATTTCTGTTAATTTGTGGCAGATATTGATTTCGTTGCTTAATTTACTTATACTTTTTCTTCTGTTCAAAAAGTTTTTGTTTAAGCCCGTCAATAAAATGCTTGCAAAGCGTCAAAATGAAATAGATGCAAAATATGAAGCGGCAGACAGCGCAAAACGCGCTGCAGAAGAGGACAAACTTTTATGGGACGAAAAAATCGGTACTGTAAAGGCTGAAACCGACGAAATGATTAAAAAAGCGCAGGACAGCGCTAAAAGACAGGGCGAAACAATTGTTACAAAAGCTAAGGAACAAGCGGATGGCATTATCCGTCAGGCAGAAACTCAGGCTAAGCTTGAGATGAAAAAGGCGGAAGAGGGCATTAAAAAAGAAATCGTCGAGGTTTCTGCAGCTTTAGCAAACAAATTGTTAGAGCGTGAAATAAATGTTGATGACCACCGTGAACTGATCGATTCATTTATTGAGAAGATAGGTGATGAAGAATGAGCGAAATAAGTAACGAATACGCAAAGGCATTATTTATGCTTGCCGGTGAAAAAGACTTACGAGAGGATTATAAAAACGCACTTGAATTAATATCAGGTGTTTTTGATGAAAATCCTGTATATACAGAGTTTTTGTCTACTTTTGCAATTCCTCTGGATGAACGACTAAATGCGTTAGATGCGGCATTTTCGAATGCTGTTCCGCGCGATGTTTTATCGTTTTTAAAAATTTTATGCGAAAAAAAGCATATAACAGAATTTGCAGAATGTGCAAAACTGTACTATGAAATGTATAATGAACTTGATAAAATTTCTAATGCCAGAGTTACCAGTGCTTTAGAGCTTACCGAAGAAGAAAAGGCTGCCCTTAAAGAAAAGCTTGAAAAAACAAGCGGTCATAAAATGGTAATTGAGTATATAGTCGATAAGTCTATCATAGGCGGATTGATTGTAGAGGCAGACGGAAAAATAATGGACTCAAGCCTTAAGAAGCATCTTAAGGATGTAAAGGATGTGATAAGCAAATGAGTACTAAAACTGACGAAATCAGCCAGATTATAAAAGAACAAATTAAAAATTA
>JAFYXI010000013.1 GCA_017546245.1 Clostridia bacterium
ATCATCACTAAATTTAAAAGGGGCTGTCTCAATAATCATTTTTTATAAATATTTATGCACGAAATATTGTAGGGAACGCATTAATGCGTTCCGCGAAATGGATAAATCCATTCCCTACAACCAAACATTGCATAATTATTCGCTATATATGATTATTGAGACAGCCCCTTTTAGTTTCTTATAAGCAGAAGAATTTTGAGCTATCTATTCCATAATGCTTAAATATCTTGTCACATTCTTCATAGTCATCGGCACAAAGCGCAGCCGAATGACTGTCGCTGCCGCTCGATAATACTACTCCGCTTTTCTGAAGGTCAGCTACCCAACCTAAATATTCGTCCTTAAAGCTGTCGGGAAGCTTAGGCGTAAGAACTATTCCGCCAAGGTTAAGCTCAAATGCCGTATTACACTCTAAAAGTGCAGCTTTTAATTCATCAAGCATTGATACGGGAACGGTCGAAAAATCTACAAACGGATTTTTGGCATCTTTTATTTCCCATAAGTTTGTAAACAGCCCCGAATCATACCACATATAATGGGCAAGTATTGTTGTATAAGGATGCGTTGCCGCATACATATACTGGCGGTGATATTCTTTAAGCAGGCTGTCGCGGTCTGTGTCGCAATACATCGGCCAATGAACACCCGAAACTACATATTCAATTCCGTATTTTTCTATAAACTCATCATCAAAATCTAAAGTAACAGGGGCATTTTTAGGGCCGCCTATTCTTACACCGTAAGTCGGAGCTTCTTTTATTCCGACATAATCACCTTTTAATATTTTATCTATTTCCCATTCCGAAATAATAGTTGCCTCTATACCGAAATGAAAATGTCCTTTAAGTTCAGGATGAGCCTCTAATGTTTTTTCAAAGTCTTTGCGCGAGGTTGCCATATCCTGCTCCTGAAGTCTTGTGTGATAGTGGTCACTTACTCCAAAATCTGTTATCCCACACTCTTTTGCGCTTTTTACCAATGCTTCAAATTCCATACACGCACTATCGCAGCTGCAATGTGTATGTATATGCCAATCCGATGTAATAGCCATACCTATATCTCCTTTTAAAACTCAACTTTAATTGTTCCTGCCTCGGTAACATCAAAGAAAACAGTATTTTTTTCTTGTTTAAAGTTAACTTTATTACCGCATACATAAATGCTTTTTACCTCTTTGTTAAAGCTTAATTCTGCATCTTTAACCGCATAATCCGTTTCTAAAAACATCACAGCATTTTCTACTTTAGCATCATTAATTCTTATATTTGCATCATAAAGCTGTATGCCCTCTTTTTTGCTTACCGCAAGCATACGGCTTCCGTGTGCTTCTATTTCTGTTTTAAATTCTTCGTCAAGCTCGTATTGTTTACCGCTCCATACGTCTGTAAGTACATATTCTCCTTTTGCAAGACCTAAATCTTCAGCGGTAAAGCCATATGATTTTGTTTCTTCGTCAACATTAAATATACCAACTGTTCTTACCGGCATAATATCGCTATTTTCAGCCTTTGAAAAATGCGGTGTTTTAAAGTATATTATATTCGGCACGCAATAATACGGAAGTCTGTAATCGTAGCCGACAAAATAAATATCCTGACCGTTATTTGGGTTGCAAACTGCTTTCTTTAAAATTTTAAGTCTTTCAGGATTATTTGCCAGACTTAAAAGTCCCGCAATTTCGACCATTGAATGGGTAACCAGGCAATAGTTGATGCAAAACATCGCTTCCGTTTCGTTAAGACCGGGCAACAAGCCCACCGAGTCACTGTTAGGTACAAACAAATCACCAGTATGAGTTGCAAAGCAAGCTGCACCCCAAAGATAATTAGTCTTAACATAATCCCAGTTTCCGCTGCCTATATCTATTCCGTAACGATAGTTAGTAAAATATTCACCCAAGAACGGATTACCCATTACTATATCACAGCCAGTTTGCAAATATCCGTCTTTAGGAAGCACATCACGAATTTCTTTAAGCCACCATGTTCTATTTTCGTATCCTGACTTATCCTTATTTTTATACAAGTCGTGACTGTCTTCAAATGCATAGCTCCAGAAGTCGTGTTTAACTGCCTCAAAGCCATATTTTTCACACAGCACACCAACAGCACGGCGCATATAGTCTTTTACTTTCGGCTGACTTACATCTAAAGGTCTGTTGGGTGTACGATGAGTGTAATCAATAAACCATTCTGGTTTTTCTTTAAATATTTTTGTTTCCGGAGGACACAATCCGCCAATCCACAACGCAGGACGCAGACCTATCTTTCTTATTTCGTCTGTCATATGTCTTAAACCATTTGGAAATTTTGTTTTATCAATTCCCTCTTCACCCTCGTATACCACACCCAAGCCGTGTGCGACTTTGTTATATACCGCATAACCGTCATCTAACTGAATCCATCTAACAGTTGGGAAATTATCTTTTAAATATTTTGCCTCACGTAATATCAGTTCTTCACAAACATCGCGGAACACACCGTCATTCCATGTTCCCCATACCATATTATCACGGTTTATAGATGTTCTGCCGTATCCGACAGGCAACTTTTTACGCAACTCATTTGCATATTTTTCAAATATTTTTTCAATATTATCTGCATCGTCAGTTTTGCCCAAATACCATTCATCCGTTAAAATTCTGCCCGGCTCTGCTTTTAAAAACGCAGTTGCTTTAAACGAAGAGAAAATATCAAGTGTAACTGCATTGTTTTCGTGCTTTGCAAGATAGTTATGGAAAAAGGTTTTCTGGCTTAAGCTGCCGTGAACAAGACCTGCTTTAGTTTTGTAGTTACTTAGCAAAATTGCAGGAAAAGGCTGGTAAGGACTTGCGCCTATTCTTTCGCATATAACCCCCGGGTCTGCCCAGCGGTTGCCTGCCTGAATATCAAATTCCGAATCCTTTGAATCGGCGCTTGTTCTGTCATAGTCAATCGGAAATGTCATCGCCTCGAAAATTCTTGGGTTTTCGTTGTGATAAAAATAGTCATCACGCAAATTGTTGCCAAAGCTTATACCCGATAATTTTACCGCTATTTCTTTAATATTCAAATCTTTATCAGATATATTTTCAAACACTCTTCGGCAAGTGATTTCATCACCCTTATATGTAAAATATAAATCATCACGAAAAACACCGGCAAGCTCTGCCGAAAGTACAGCCGTGCCCTTTTCGTCACAGATTTCTGAATTATAATCTAAAAAAAGTTCTTCTCCGTCAGCCATAACAATATACGGCGCAAAAGAAAGCTCTCCGCCACCCAGACAAGTTAAAACAGAAGTAAATGTTTTTTTGCTCATAAGCTCGCTCCTTAAATGTATTTTTATATATTTTATCATTTTAAAAATTCATATTCAATAAGCATTTTTTCATTTTAATGTGCATTTTCTTAGCAGAATATGCAAAATTTATATATTAATTGACTTTAAAATTTTTAAGTGCTATAATTTAGTAAAATAATTAATCAGAAGGTGATTTTATGCAGACAATATCTGCCGCAGTTGAAAAACACAGACAATTAATTTTAGACGCAGAAAGATTTATCTGGAATCATGCCGAAACAGGCTACAAGGAAAAAGAAACCTCTAAATATTTGGAAGATGCCTTTAAAAAGCTAGGCTATGACCTTGTTTTAGCAGAAGGAATTACAGGTTTTTATACAGTTTTAGACACCGGAAAGCCCGGTCCTGAGGTTTTGATTCTGGGCGAAATGGATTCTATTATATGCCCCGACCATCCTGAAGCAAATCCCGAAACAGGCGCTGTTCACTCTTGCGGACACAACGCTCAGTGCGCCGCACTTTTAGGAATTGCAGCTGCTTTAAAAGAGCCGGGAATGCTTGATAACCTTTGCGGAAAAATTAAGCTCTGTGCGGTACCTGCCGAAGAGCTTTTAGAAATTGAATATCGTTCTAACTTAAAAAAGGAAGGAAAAATTAAATATTTCGGCGGCAAAAGCGAATTTATGCACAGAGGCTTTTTCGAAACTTGCGATTTAGCATTTATGGTGCATACATCACTTACTTTTACAGCACGCTTAGGCTCGGTTGGTTGTCTTGCTAAAAATATGATATTCAAAGGAAAGGCATCCCACGCAGGCGGAAGCCCCTGGAACGGTGTTAATGCGCTTTATGCTGCAAACTGCGGTTTAAATGCGATTAACGCAATACGCGAAACCTTTAAAGAAGCTGATATTATAAGAGTGCATCCTATCATCACACACGGCGGAGATATGGTTAATGCAATCCCGGGTAACGTAACCTTAGAAAGCTATGTAAGAGGCAGCAGCTTCGAGGCTATTGTAGAGGCAAATAAAAAGGTTAATCGCGCTCTTTGCGGTGCGGCTTTATCGCTCGGTGCAAATATAGAAATTATTGACAATCCGGGATATGCTCCGCTTGTAAACGACAAAAATATGATTCAGGTTGCAATAGATGCTGCCGAAATTGCAATGCCCGATGTTGAATTTACCTTTAACAACGTTATAGGCTCAGGCAGCACAGATATGGGCGATTTATCAACCGTAATGCCTGTTGTTCATCCTTATGCAGGTGGCTCTAAGGGCACATCACACGGTGCGGATTATTATATAGTCGACCCGGTTTCTGCTTGTGTTACCAACGCAAAATGGCAGATTGTTATGCTTAATCTTCTGCTAAAAGATGATGCAAAACGAGCAAAAGAAATTATTGCTGATTTTAAACCATTATTTGCTACACAAAGAGATTATCTCGATTATATAGACACCTTAAACTGCTCAGGCGACAGAATCACCTATAACGAAGATGGTACGGCTGAGGTTAAATTTGAATAAAGAAAGGAAATTATTATGGATTTTTTAAAGCTTGCAACTGACAGATATTCTGTAAGAAGTTTTGAAAATAAGCATTTAGAAAAAGACGATATTGATAAAATTTTAGCGGCAGCTCACGTTGCGCCCACAGGCTGCAATAATCAGCCGCACAGAATTTTGGTTATGAACACCGATGAATCGGCAGAAAAATTAAAAAACTGCACAAGGTCGCATTTTAATGCTCCGTGTGCTATGCTCATCTGCTACAACAAGGATGAATCGTGGGTAAGACGCTATGATGGTGCGCTCTCTGCCCCGGTTGATGCCGCAATAGTTACAACGCATATGATGCTTATGGCACACTCAATCGGTGTTGGTTCTTGTTGGGTAATGAGCTTTGACCCGTTTAAAATGCGCGAAGAATACAACATTCCCGAAAATCTTGAGCCTTTGGCTTTGCTGGTTATGGGATACCCGACAGCAGACAGCAAGCCGATTGATATGCATTCGACATACAGACCGATGGATGATTTGGTTTTTTACGAAAACTTTTAAATAAAATAAGGGGCTGTCTCAATAATCATATATAGCGAATAATTATGCAATGTTTGGTTGTAGGGAATGGATTTATCCATTCCGCGGAACGCATTAATGCGTTCCCTACAATATTTCGTGCATAAATATTTATAAAAAATGATTATCAAGA
>JAFYXI010000014.1 GCA_017546245.1 Clostridia bacterium
GAAGCATATCTTTTCCAGATTTTTATGAATATGTTAGACGCAGGTCTTCGCAATATTTATGTAGTTATCCATCATCAGTTCGAGCAGGAAAACTGCATGCCTATGACACTTTCATATATGAAAGCAGCTAAGCGCGCTACTATGAGATACTTAGAAAAAACTCAGGGCCGCGGCTGGTGGGGCAGCGAAAACTATGCATCATATTATGAAAATCTTGGTGGCGGCGATGACCCGTTTTCCTGGATTAAGGTTATTCCTACTATGAGCACAGCTGTTCAGAACGCAACAGGCTATGACCATGCAGGCAAATACGAATGCTCTATTTTAATGTCTTTATATCCAGAAGCTGTTAAGCTTGAAAGATTAGACGAAATTAAGCATTGGTTTACCGAAAGCGCTAAAGAAGCTTCTAAAGAGCTCGGAGACGAAATGGTCAGACAGTCATTAGAATATCTTGAAAATAAAATTCAATAATCAGTTTAAAGGCGGCGAAATTTTGCCGCCTTTAAAAAAACGGAGTGATTAAAATGAAATTCAATTTAAAAAAAGAGATGTTTTCTGAAAAAGAATTTATTTTGGCAGAAAACGGAGCAATGAAAGCTGTTGCCTTTCGTTATTCGACAGGCATTGAGGGTTTAAGAATAGAAAACACCAAAGGCAATATTGTTATTTTGCCTTTCCTCGGACAGAACGTATGGGACATAAACTTTGCAGGCCGCAGTCTTAAAATGAAAACCACATTAAAAGAGCCGGCTCCGGCAAAGGTGCTTTTAGATACCTACGGTGGATTTTTATATCACTGCGGTGTTGGTAATGTTGGTGCTCCCGACAGCACGCATCCGCATCACGGTGAAATTAACATTATGCAGTATAACTCTGCATATTTAGCTTGCGGTGAAGATGAAAACGGTCGTTATATGGCAGTAGGCGGTGTTTTGGAATATAATGTTTCATTTATACGTCATTATCAGTTCCGCCCTGAATGCCGTTTGTATGAAAATGACTCTGTTTTAAAAATGCATATTGAGCTTGAAAATATGAAAAACGCTGCTATGGAATATGCATATCTTTGCCATATCAACTTTATTCCGATTGATGGCGCAAAGCTGGTCTACAATGCTAAAATGCAAACCGTTCACCGTGGCATTCCCGACAGCTTTACCGACGAACAAAAAGCAAATTTAGCAGGCTATATGGATAAGCTTGAGGCCGACCAGTCAGTTGGCGATACAGTCGGCGCACCCGGTCAGTTCTATGCTCCTGAAATCTGCTCTACCATGATTTACGACGGCGATAAGGGATATACCATGCAGGTCGTAGAGGGCGAAGGCGCTTGCTATGTTTGCCATCCTACAAAAGAGCTTCCGTACGGAATCCGCTGGATTTCGCGCACAACCGACGAAGATGCAATGGGAATGGTATTGCCTGCAACCTGCGAGCATTTAGGCTATGACTATGCAAAAGCAAACGGTCAGATGAAATATTTAGCAGGAAAAGAAACCTTGAAATTTGACTTCGAAGCCGGCTGGATAGCTCCCGAAAAAGTAGAAGAAATCAAAGCAAAGATTAATAAATAATTTATTTAAAAGCTCTTACAAATTTACTTTTGTAAGAGCTTTTATTATATTGAAAAAATGTTAAATGTATTGTATAATGATGATATAATTGGTGTGTAGATTATTTTACAATTTCAAAGCTTGCGGTATTAGGGATAAAAACAAATTTTTTATCCTGACTTGACAAAAGCATAGTAAGAATGTTGAAATTTTGCGAAAAGGAGAAATACATAATGGATTGTTTATATCAGAATGGTGAAAATGCATTTGATGTATGTAAACTTGATAATGGCAAATTGTTAGTACAAGTTAAAGTGAAAGATTTTTCAGGGCAATTTGCTTATTGCATAGAAGATGATAATTTGGTTGATTATATACAGTCTTTGGAACAATTAGATAAGATTGAGCAAGGAGAATTTAGATTTTCTGATATGGATTCAGATTCATTTGTATATTTTGAAAAGACGAAGTTCGGACATATAAAGATAAGCGGACAATTGGGGATGAAATTTAGAAACAACTATCTTATATTTGAAATGAATGCAGAGCAAACTGTGATATCAAATTTGATTGAAAGATTAAGATGATTTTTTATTTCTAAATTGATATGAACATTACTAAATGACAATGGCATCTAAATTATACAGTCTTTATAGTAACTTTGTCGAAAAAAGTCGATAAAAAGCCTCCCTTGCAAAGCCCTCCTTGCCTAAAGGAGGGGGGACCGTCGCAGACGGTGGGAGGATTCAGGAGGGGGACCACCGAAGGTGGTGGAGGGATATATGGAAAGAAAACATAACACAGAATTAACATCCAATGCAAGAACATTACGTAAGAACATGACAAAAGAAGAAAAACATCTTTGGTATGATTTCTTGAAAACATATCCTGTTAGATTTTTAAGACAAAAGGTAATTGATAATTACATAGTTGATTTTTATTGTCATAGTGCAAGAATGATTATTGAACTTGATGGTTCACAGCATTATGAAGAAAAAGGTTTGCTGAAAGATAAAGTCAGAACAGAAAAAATAGAACAACGAAATTTAACTGTAATTAGAATTCCAAATAATGAAGTAAATAAAAACTTTGAGGGAGTTTGTCAGTATATTGATATTGCTGTAAAAGAATCCCTCCGTCAGTCTTCGACTTACACCTCCCGGGAATCCCCCAGTCAACTGCGTTGACAGCCCCCTTTAGGCAAGGGGGCCAATGACAAGGGAGGCTTTAATGCGTGGCATCCAGATTATACAGTCTTTATATAATTAATTAAAATAAATATTTTTCTTTATAGCAGGAGGAAATATTAATGATTAATGTAAGTGTATGCATCGGCAGTTCGTGCCATTTAAAGGGTTCTTATGACATAATTAATACGTTTAAAGCACTAATCTCAGAAAACCATTTAGAAGACAAGGTAGAGCTTGCTGCTGCTTTTTGTCTCGGCAAATGTATTGACGGTGTAACAATTAAGGTTAATAACGAGCTTATTACCGGGGTTAACACACAAAATATGCACGAAATATTTGAAAAGCATATTTTAGCTTCCCTTAATATTTGAGGAGGTATCTGATTGTGAATAAATTACTCGGACTGAAAAAAGCAAACTGCAAAAACTGTCATAAATGTATACGCGAATGCCCTGTAAAATCCATTCAGTTTTCTGACCATCAGGCAAATATTCTGCCCGAAGAATGTATTTTATGCGGACGTTGTGTTGTTGCATGTCCACAAAACGCAAAGGATGTCAGACACGATGTAGCAAAGGTTAAAGAAGCAATGCTGGAAGGAAAGCGTGTAGTTGCAAGCATCGCTCCCTCTTTTATTGCCGATTTTGAGGTAAACGGCATAGCTGAAATGACCGCACTTTTAAAACAGCTGGGATTTTATGATGTAAGAGAAACCGCAGAAGGTGCATACATAGTCAAAAGCGAATACGAACGCATGATTAAAAACAACGAGCAGGACGTTATTATATCAACCTGCTGTCATTCTGCTGTGCTTTTGGTTTCTAAGTATTATACCGAAGCTTTGCCGTACTTGGCGCCTGTACTCTCCCCTATGCTTGCGCACGCAAAGCTTATCAAGGACGAAAATCCTGATACATATGTTGTATTTATAGGACCTTGTATATCAAAAAAAGACGAGGCGGAAAAGAATCCGGGACTAGTTGACTGCGTTTTAACCTTTGAAGAAATCCGCGAATGGCTTGCAGAAGAAGATGTTAAAGTTTCTGAGGCTATAAATGATGACAGCATTGTCAGAATGTCACGATTTTTTCCTGAAACAGGCGGAATTATAAAATCAATGGATACCGAAGATACAGGTTTTCGCTATCTTGCCGTTGACGGTGTTAAAGACTGCATTGCCGCGCTTGAAAATATTATAAACGGCAAGCTTTCGCATTGCTTTGTCGAAATGAGTATTTGTCGCGGCAGCTGCATAAACGGTCCTATGACACGCCGCTATCGCGAAGAAATGCTTGACAGCACTATTCGTCTGCGTAATTTTGCAAAGCCTCTTTCTGAAAAAGGTAGCGAAGATTTTAATATAAGCGCAGATGTAAGCCTGACTCAAAAATATGAACCTCTGACAGTAACCCATGCAAAGCCGTCTGATGAGCAGATTACTGCAATTTTAGCCGAAATGGGCAAAACCAAACCCGAGCATGAGCTTAACTGCGGCTCCTGCGGATATGCAACCTGCCGCGAAAAGGCAGTTGCAGTATTTTCAGGCAAAGCCGAACCAAGCATGTGTCTGCCCTTTATGATGGAAAAGGCAGAGTCTTTTTCTGATAAAATTATTATGATGACACCTAATGCCATTATGGTGCTCGACGATAAGCTTAATGTTCAGCAAATGAACCGTTCTGCAAAAAGGCTGTTTAATCTGCCTGCGTCATTAAACGTAAAGAATATGCCCGCAAAAGATATTATAGATACAAAGCCGTACTCTATAATTCTCTCAAGCGGTCAGAAACGCTTAGAGCAGCGACGATATTTAGCTGACTATAACAAATATGTAAAAGAATCAATTTTATATGATAAGGATCATAAAATAATTATCTGCATTATGAAAGACATTACCGACGAGCATTTAGAAAGCCAGCGTATTACCGAAATACGTCAGCAAACCGTAAACACAGCAGATAAGGTTATCGAAAAACAAATGCGTGTCGTGCAGGAAATTGCATCGCTTTTGGGCGAAACAACGGCTGAAACCAAAATTGCGCTTACCAAGCTTAAAGAGGCAATTTCTGTGGAGGAAAGTCAAAATGAATAGAATGTTTGTTGAAAGCGGATTTGTAAGCCTTAATAAATTCGGCGAGCAGCTTTGCGGCGACAAGGTAGAAACCATAAACACCGACGACGATTTTATTATTGTTTTGGCAGACGGCTTAGGCAGCGGAGTTAAAGCAAATATTCTTTCTACCCTGACATCGAAAATCATAGGTACAATGATGGCAAGCGGTCTGCCTATCGAAGAATGTGTGTCAACCATAGCACAGACTCTGCCCGTATGTCAGACACGCGGAGTTGCCTACTCTACATTTACAATACTCCAGATTCGTCGCGGCAACGAGGCTTATTTAGTGCAGTTTGATAATCCCAATGTTATCTTTTTGCGCAACGGTCACGCCACAGAATACGAGATGAATCAAAAAATTATATGCGGCAAAAAAATATACGAAACGCACATAGACTGCGAGCTTGGCGATATGTTTATTTTAATGAGTGATGGTGTTGTTCACGCAGGAATTGAGCGTACCTTAAACTACGGATGGCAATTGCCTGAAATAACCGAATTTGCAGTCGGAAATTATGAGCCGGATATGTCTGCTCACACGATGGCAAGCCGCATAGGCGAAGCCTGCAAAGGACTTTATATGGATAAACCCGGCGATGATACAACCGTTGCTGTTTTACGAATACGCAAACGTCAGCTTGTAAATTTAATTATCGGTCCTCCCGTAGACCCCGAGGATGACGAAACGGTTATGCAGCTGTTTTTCTCAAAAGAGGGCAAGCGCATAGTTTGCGGCGGTACTACATCCAATGTTGTAAGCCGATACTTAGATAAGCCGATTAAAACAGAGCTTAATTACGAAGACCCGTCAATTCCGCCAATCGGACATATAGAGGGCGTTGACCTGGTCACAGAAGGCGTTTTAACTCTCGGCAAGGTATTGGAAATTGCCGAAGGATTTTCAAACAATTCGGACTTTTATACTCAGTTTCGCGATAAAAAAGACGGTGCATCATTAATTGCACAAATGCTTTTTGAAGATGCGACCGACATTAACTTTTTTGTCGGCCGTGCTAAAAATGCGGCTCATCAGAACCCAAATATGCCGCTTAACTTCAGCCTTAAGCTTAAGCTTATTGAAGAGCTTTCAAGGCGTCTTGAAGAAATGGGAAAAACAATTAAGGTTATGTATTTTTAAAATACAGCTAATAATATAATAAATAAAACAAGAAAGAGATGTGTCTATGAAAAAAATACTGGATTTATTTTTAAGCTTTTTTAAGATAGGACTTTTTACGTTTGGTGGCGGATACGCTATGATTTCAATCATCGAAAACACCTGTGTAGAAAAGAAGAAATGGATAACCCACGACGATATGATGAATGTAACGGTAATTGCCGAATCAACTCCCGGACCTATTGCCATTAACTGCGCTACGTTTGTCGGATACAAGCACGGAAAACTACTCGGCTCAATTGCCGCAACATTTGGCGTAGTTTTGCCGTCATTTATAATCATTTATATCATATCAATGTTTTTAGATAACTTTTTAGAAATAAAACTCATTGCAAATGCATTCAGCGGCATTAAAATTGCCGTTGCAATTTTAATAACAAGAGTCGGCTTAAATCTGGTATCTAAAATATCCAAGCAGATTGTTCCGCGCATAATTTTTGCAATTTCTTTTGCTGTTATGCTTTTAATCGATATTTTTTCGTGGAGTTTTTCTTCAATCTGGTTGCTTGTTCCTGCAGGTTTTATTGGCTTTTTAGCATTTGTAATCCAGGAAAAGCTTGCAAATAAGGAGGATACAGCAAGATGATGCTTTTAGAATTATTTTTAGGATTTTTATATGTAGGCTGCTTTTCGTTTGGCGGTGCATACAGCGCCATTCCATTAATACGCGAGGTTGTAACATCTAACGGCTGGATAAGCGATGAAGCTCTGAGCTATATGATAGCTGTAAGCGAAAGCACTCCCGGACCGATTATGGTAAATATGGCAACATATGTGGGCGCAAATCAGGCAGGTGTTTTAGGCTCGGCGATTGCAACCTTTGCAACTATTTTGCCGGCATTTTTAATAATTCTGCTCGTTATGGTTATTTTAAACAAAATTTTAGAACATAAATATACGCAGGCTGTTCTTTCAGGATTAAAACCCTGTATTTCGGCAATAATTCTGGCAATCGGTGCATATATGCTTTTAGATAACCTTTTTGCGTTATCAACGCTGCCTGCTTTCGATTTTAAAGCAATCGCCATCGCTGTTTTACTTTTAGCAACTCTATTTGTTGCAAAAAAAGGGTTTAATAAAAAAATATCTCCGATAATGCTAATCTGCATCTCAGCTGTGCTTGGAATTGTTATATACGGTATATTCTAACTATTTTAATTTTTTGCTTGCAAAGCGTTAGTTTTTATGCTATAATTTAGTAGTTGAGTTGTTCTGCCCTTTTCAAGAACTCTCAATATACACGGACGGGTATCGAAGTGGTCATAACAGGGCTGACTCGAAATCCCCTCGGTTACACTGTAACTATACCCTCATAAATGGCTTAATCGTGCGGGTTTAAGCGAGGTTCAAACCTTGTTTTCACACCCTTATCTAGCGGTTTTTCTAGCCATTTCTAACATTTTTCTAACAAAATTTTATAATTTGCTCAGTTTTTTCTCCGTCAAATCGGAGTTCAAACATATCTGGAGATGTACCCAAGTGGTTGAAGGGTCTGCACTCGAAATGCAGTAGGTCGGCTCAAACCGGCGCCAGAGTTCAAATCTCTGCATCTCC
>JAFYXI010000015.1 GCA_017546245.1 Clostridia bacterium
AAAGACGGATTTAATTTCATCAAAGTTGTAAAACTTTGATTTCATCGTGAGTGAAACGAACGATTTCATTAAAAACTTTTTGCATCTATTATGTACGTGAAGTCGTGCGCTGATGAATAATTAATAAATTTGTTTTTTTGCTAAAAATCAGTCACGCGCTTGGTTGTTCCTTCTTTATCCCACATATGCAAAGCCTCTGCGTCCTTTTCAGCTTTCTCCGCCTTTTCTTTCCATTCTTCTGCGCTCTTTTTAATGGAATCGATATCCATTTCTTTAAAAGCATCAATCTGCTTGTTTGCCTCTTCCAGTCTTTGGGTTAGGTCTTTTACAGATTCATTCTTTGTGTTAAAATCATTTCTCGAAACAAAGTTTTTTCCTATTTCCTCAGAAACAGCTTTATCTATTTCCTCGGTATAGTTGTCTCCTAAAATTGTTTTTAACCTGTCTAACATATTTTCTCCCTTCTCCGCTATCCTTTTTATCCGGCCTGTCCCGGTCTTGCGGCTTGCGTTATTTTGTTCCGCGCAAAACGGATAAATTTAAGTATCAAAAAAGCACCCACGTAAGTTACGTGAGTGCCGGTGCATCTCTTCCTCTGTTCAATTTAAACCTCCTTTTGGGTATAAAAAAACCGCCTATCACTCGACAGGCGGTTTAATAATTTGAACAATTTGGAATTTGGTGACAGCCATGTGCGCGAATTGTTTTCCCACAATTTTTGCAACCATATTCCAACGAATTGCTATCAGCATTATAATTATAAAAAACTTTTTCACCACAATCAGGGCATGCAATTCTTCTGATTTCATCACTCGTTCCATCAAACAATATATCTTCTACCATTTCCCATGTGTTATCATCCATCGTGCCACCATCCTTTTGTTTTAAAAAATCTATTAATTACTTTGTTGATATAGTCGTGTCTTTTTAGTTCGTCAGCTGTATAAAGGTGTTTGTATTTACTGGATAAATTGGATTTCATGGCAATTCTTGCCTCTAATTCCTCGTGAATAATAGTGTCTTCCAAAAACTCTAAAGAACTTTTGTCTTGTTTTCCTATCTCTATCTTTTCAATATACAAAACATCATTATATTTATTGACTGCTATGGTTGTTTTTCCATTGCATCTTATCCTGGGGTTATATATAGGTTCCTTGGTAAAGCGAATCCCGGACAAATCATTGTTTTTAATTTCTTCTAATGTTTGTTGTGACCAAGTGTATCTTCCATCAGATGCGCGCTTTTCTTTTATTATAATGCTTTTGTCTTCTTTTTGCAACTCTTTTTTACTTGCCGCCTTAATCTTACCTGACATTGACCTGTTAAACTCTTTAATCTGAGAACGGCTGTAGTCTTTTTTTAAAGCCGGTTTGTTCTAAAAAGTCATTTAAAGAGCCTTCCTGCTTGGCAAGCTTAACGCTTATTCTGCCGAAATCGTCGGACAGTTCTTTTTTTAACGCCTCGTCTTTCGTTGCCTTTATCGCCTCATCAAGTGCCACAAGCTCACGTTTGGTTGCTCTTAAGCCTCTTTCTTTGGCTCTCTGAATGTCTAAAGCCTCGCGGTCAGAATATTCAACTCCGTTATACGTTACCTTGTGGCTGTTCCACTTATCAATCTGCTCCTGAGAGTATGCTCTCGGTGTGCCGTCTATTGCCGGGTAAAAGTTATGCCTGCACCATGCACCCAAGAGACCGTCTACAGAGCCGTAGCCGGTTGTCTCTATAAAGTCAGGATATTTTTTATTTCTGCCCTTATAAGAGAATCTGCCGCCTTGCCATTGTGCATGTTCAGGTCTTGCGCCCATATGCGCTGTAACGTCAACAACGTCCCACATCATATCGTCAAGCTGTTGTATCTGCATCTGACCGCACGTTTGACCTATGCCCGTCTGAACTGCACGGCGAACCGCAACATCTGCTCTGTCACGATGCCCCGATGGATATAAAACCCATGTGCCCGAGTTTGACTTTTTTATTACTAATTATAAAAAGACACTTGCTTTATATAGTGCGTAGGTGAAAAGCCATACACAATAGAACCATACTTTTGTCTTTCTTGGCTTCGTAATATAATCAACTTTCAGCAAAAAAATGTTTTTTTATAAACATTTCTTCTGCTGTTTTTAAAAATTTATTTACATATTCCGAGGTATTATTTTTGTTGTAATAAAGATACACTTCTCTCAAGTTGTCAGGAATATCAACATTAAAACAACAATATTTATTTTCATCATATTCTTTGTTAAGAACTAAGCTTTGAGGACATATCATTGCTCCAAGACCGCTTTTTACCATGCCAAATTGCAAATCTGTACGATAAAATTTTTTTATAACTATCTTTTTTGCCAAAATATCTTTAAAATAATTATTTATTAAATCAGACATATATGCGTTTTTTAAAGGCATAAAAATATTAATATTTTTAAGTGGAGACCAGTCTTTTATTTTCTTTTTTTCCGGAAAGATGCCGGAGCACAGTTCTTCATAGGATAATGCGTTATTTTGTAGCTTCTCAACACCGGGATAATCTTTTCTTATAAGAAAAACATATTTTTCTTCCCAAAGTTTTAATTTTTCAAACGTCGAAAAAGAATTTTTTGAATCTAAAACTATGTCAATTAATTCTTTTTCAACATTTTCATATAGTTTGTTTGTGCTTTCTGCCATAGTTATTTCTATATTTACTTCAGGAAAATGATTTCCAAATTCTTTACACAACGCAGGAAGAGTAAAAACAGCAGAAGAATTGTTGCTGCCTATACGGATTTTTTTATCAATCTCATAGTCTAGGCGATTAATATTTTCTTTAAGCTGCCTGGCCAGTTCGAGTTTTTCTTCAAGATATTCGATATATATCATACCTTTTCGTGTAACGGATAATGGATGCGACTTTCTGTCAAAAATATCGTATCCTAATTGTTTTTCGTGTCGTTTAACCGCATTACTTAGTGCAGGCTGAGATATAAAAAGCTTACTTGCAGCTATTGAAAAACTTTTGGTATTATATACTTCATAAACATATTTTTCAATTTCTTTCATTTTTACCACCTTTTATAACAAATGTGTTATACAATTATGATTTTATTCGAATTTGATTATATCACAACTTTAAGATATAATCAATATATGAGAGTAGAAAATGCAAGTAAAAGGAGTCGGTTTAAATGAGAAAAATAGTTAGTTTTATGGTGGTGCTTGGTATGATATTTAATGTTACGGCGTTTGCAAATTCTTTTAATTTTTCGGATATTTTAGAATCACATTGGGCATATGAAGACATTAAATTCGGAATTGAAAAAGGGTTCTTTTCCGGATATCCTGACGGTTCGTTCAAACCAGAATCAAGCGTAACCAGAGCAGAAGCAATAAAGGTTATAACCACATTTTTAGAACGTCAAACCGCAAGGCCGACAGAAAGCATATTTATGGATCTTGATGTCAACGAATGGTATGCGCCTTATATTAATGTATCGGATTTTTATTTTCCTGAAAAATGGATTGATGAAAAACTTATAAAGGCAGATACGCCAATAACAAGAGAAGAAACAGTATATGCGTTGGTAACTGCTATGCAGTATGACTATAAATTAGAACGAGCCGACTTGTCTTTATTAAAGGCTTTTTCTGATAAAGAAAAAATAGGTTTCGGACTGGAAGGCTATATGGCTTTGGCTCTTGAATTTGGCATTATATCCGGTTATCAGGATAATACGCTAAGACCGGACGCAAACGTTACAAGAGGTGAGCTTGCAGCTATAATTTCAATAGTTTCGAAGCTTAAGGAGATTACAGACAGCAGGCGCGATCAGGTTGTTGACTATATGTCAAAAAATGCAGGTGTTCTTTGGAAAAGCGATAAAGATTTTACCTATGTACTGCAATCAGATAAAAGTCCTGAGGAAGTGACAGACGAAAGCAAGCTTATTCATATAAAGAAAGATCGAATATACAGAGGAGTGATTTATTCTTATGCCGGAGGAGATATAAGCTCTTTCCTCGACTATTCGGTGGGGCAGGATGAGAATGGAGTTCATACAATTTCGGGAATTGACTGGCAGGATGTTTCAACAGCCGGCGGTTCATCAGCCAGAACAGCGCGATTAGGTAATGATTGTGGTGCGGCGGTGTGCCTTGCTCTTGGAAGTATTGGTCACGATGTATCCATATCAGGAGTGACAAAAATTACTCCGTACTTAGGCTATCCGAGAGTGGGTAAATATATCTCTCCTTTGGATTATAATCATTCAACTCCGTTATATTGCGAAGAAAACGGAGAGGACGTTATGTATAAGGCATATTCTCAGTTAAAAAAAGGTGATTTGTTGTGTCGGGTTGATGACAGTTGGTCTTCGCATGTGCGAATGGTTACAGATGTTCGGGTTATATATGATGAAAACGGTAAGATTGACCCTGAAAAAAGTCTTATTGTATGTCATGACCAAACCAAAAACAACGTAAAACAAGAAATAAAATATTTTGACGAAAATATTGGCAGTGACGTATATGTTATCGGCTATTATAATAATACTGATTTAACGGATAATGCTATGTTCAGCTTTAAGGAACAATGTAAGCGAGGATATCTTCCTACAACTGCAAAAATACTTGTGGACCCATCTCCGATTCAAAAGGCGGAGGTTAAAGATACGCTTAGCGAACATAATATAGAAAATTTATTTAAAGGCACAATACAAAGCAACTGGATGATAGATAAAGCACAAATAGAAATTATAGATTCAGACGGAAGTCTTGTACAAATCTCGTCTATTTTGCCTGAAAGAAGTCCTGAAACACAGTACTATGCATCTTTTATAATAAAAATGTCAAGATTTAAAAGTACTACCAATCTAGGTCTTATAGACGGTAAAATTGATATTTCTGCTCTTTCGGCGGGCGAATATACCTGCAAGGTTAAAATAAGACTTGTATCTGACGAAGAGTTTACAGTTAGAGAATTTAAATTCAGCATATAATTATTCGTTTAAAAAAGGAGCTTCAGCGAAATAAATTTCATTTTGCGGAAGCTCCTTTTTACTGACTATAAAAAGACACTTGCTTTATATAGTGCGTTGGTGAAAAGCCATATTTCTTTTTAAATGCCCGACTGAAATACAAAGGGTCAGTATAACCCACAGAGGTTGCAATTTCAGAAATTGTGTCAAAATCTCCGCTGTCCATAATAGCCTTAGCGTGAGAAAGACGCTTGTTTAAAATATATTTTTGTGGACTGATAGAATAATTCGCCTGAAATATTTTTTGAAAATATGTACCCGAAATACCGCAAAGCTGAATAAGAGTATCAATTTTTAAATCGCAATCATATATATGCTTTTTTAAGTACGAAACGGCAGGAGATATTAAGTGAGATTTCTTTTTATCTGTATAAGCAATTTTTTCCTGATTTTTCATATAAGCTAACAGGTTATAAATAATGGAATAACATCTGTACCGTTCTGCCGGTCCGCCGAATTTCCACATATCTGACAGCTTGTTTTCAAACTCAGTATATTCAGGAAAGTCCTTAATTGAATAAACAAAAGGCGTTGTTTCAGAAGCATCAGACTCAATCCTGACAGATACATAATTGCAAGGAGCGTCTGTAAGAGTTACAAAGTCATAACAGCAGCCTCGGGGCATAAAAATAATATCACCCGGATAAATTTCCAAAATTTGATCTGAAAAAGTGTAGCGAACAGCGCCGGAGGTGCGAAGGACAAGAGAGCTGCGGTTTCTGCAAAGTACGGATGAGGATTTTTTTGCAGTTCCTGCATGGATGTCTTCTATTTTAAAATTTTCTATGTTTTTAAACATAATATACACCTCGCAATAATTAAAATCCGATTATATTCTAGCATATAAGGAATTATAATTCAATTACAAATGTAAAAATTGTTTATAAAAATCCATGTTATTGCAAGTATTCTATGTACATATATCCTCGGTGTGTTATAATGTTACCCAAAAGGGAGGAGAGTGTATATGGCTCTTAAAACAAACAGCATAGATATGATTCATGGTTCTCTCTGGACGAAAATATTAAAATTTGCATGTCCTTTAATATTAACGTCGTTTTTGCAGCAGATGTACAGCGCTGCCGATGTAATAGTTGTCGGACGTTTTGCAGGGCAAGAGGCTTTGGCAGGCGTGGGAACATGTACCGCAATTTTTAACTTGTTTCTTAATTTTATTATGGGATTTTCTGCAGGTGCGACAATTGTTTTAGGTCAGGCAATAGGTGCTGACGACCGTGAAGGTATTGAAAAAGTTACTCATACGGCTTTGGCAATAGCTATATCATGCGGTTTAATTATTTGTATTGTTTGTCTTTTGTTTACCAAAGAGCTTTTGCATTTGATAGATGTACCTCAAAACGTTATGTCTGAAGCTGCTGTTTATCTGCGTATTGTTGCGGTTGGCTATATTCCTTTGCTTATTTACAACTTTGGTGCAGCTATTCTTCGTGCAAAAGGAGATACAAAACGCTCTTTATATATTGTTACAATTTCAGGGATTATTAATGTTATTTTAAATCTTTTCTTTGTTTGCGTGTTAAATATGTCGGCAGACGGTGTTGCGCTTGCAACTGTTATTTCGCATATATTTACGGCAACTGCCATGATGTACATTCTTTGTAACGAGATAGATGAAACAAGAATTTCTCTGCGAAAAATACGTTTTTACAAAGAACCGGTTTTAAAAATTATCAGATTCGGTTTGCCGTCGGGCATTCAAAGCTCGGTGTATTCGATATCGAACATTCTGGTTCAGTCAAGTGTTAACAGCTTCGGCTCGGCTGCGATTGCCGGAAGTGCGGCAACATCAAGCATAACAGAGTTTTATAATGCTATGTCTAACGGTATGTATCAGGCTTCTATTGTTTTTGCAAGTCAGAATTTTGGTGCTAAAAAATTTGAACGCATTAAAAATACAATTTGGGTATGCATGGTTTATGTTTTTGCGATATGGGCAATTCAATCAGCAATTACATTTTTCTTTGGTGAATTTTTAATTGGCTTATATGCTCCGAACGACTCGGCGGTTATAGAAATAGGTATGCGCAAATTTAATATTATGGGATATACCTATGGAATCGCTGCTATGATGAATGTTATGAGTGGTGTGCTGCGCGGAGTGGGGGCATCGTTTATCAATATGGTAACATCAATAGTTGGCGTGTGCGGTATTCGTATTATATGGATTTTAACCGCTTTTAAAGCAATGGGAACCTTTGAATCGTTGTTTTTGTGCTATCCGCTGTCGTGGCTTGGCACAATAATTATGCATACGATTATGTTTATTGTGGTATTTAAGAAAGAAAAACGTTTATATCTAAAAGAGGGAAAAGTACAACAAATTTGAAAACAATTAAAAACAAACAAAACCGCACACTGTCTTGTGCGGTTTTTTACTTTTTTTGCATTATAAAAAATAAATTGGGAATAATTATAATATTAAATCAGAAAGGATGTAGTTATTATGATTGAACAGGATACAATAAAATTGCTAAGAGAATGTGATGCAGGGGTTAAAATGGGTATTTCTTCGATAGATGACGTGCTAAAGTACGTAAGCGACGGTGACTTAAAAGGCAAGCTTACAAAATGCAAGGATGAACATGACAAGCTTGACAGCGAAATTCAGACGCTTTTAGATAAGTATAATGACGATGGCAAAGAGCCAGCCGCTATGGCTAAAGGTATGTCATGGATTAAAACAAATGTCAAGCTGGCGCTAAACGAATCGGATGCCACAATTGCCGACCTTATAACCGATGGCTGCAATATGGGTGCAAAATCGCTTAATAAGTATTTAAATAAATACAAGGCAGCCGATGAGGTTTCTAAGGATATTACTAAACGCTTGATAAATCTTGAAGAAAAGCTTGCAGTTGATATAAGAGAATATTTGTAAAGCTCATTCTGATATAGCAAGGGGATTTGCAAAAAGTGCAATATCAGGCGGAAAAAATGTGAATATTATATATAAACCGATTAATGCAACCGTCAAAAGCTGCAAAAGTCTTTTATATTTATCTGCGCTGCAGGATATGGTTGCTTTATAAACAATATAAAATGCTGTTATAACGCTTATATAGAATATAGATATATCGACAAATGAAAAACGAGTTCCTATTATGCCAGAATATGTGTAAAACAAAATTATAATGAGAGCAACTCCGGAAAGTGTGCCCAAAAGCATAGCAGATGTTATGCAAGGATATTTGTCGCCTGCCTGTTTGTTTAAATACACAGAATAAATCAGCATAGGAAAAAACATCAGCTTTGTGTGCTCCCAAATTGATTCGTTAACGGGCGCAAAAAGACCGACTAAAACATTATTACCTGACCATTCGTATATAAAGTGAAAAAGAGTGCCTAAAACCGAAACAAAAATTATTCCCAAAACTATATTTGATTTAAGACCTTTCTTCATATCCATCACCAATATATAGGTATTATTAAAATAATAAAAATATGCTATACAAGTGGCATAAAAAAAGAACGCCTTATGCGTTCTTTTTTTGAGCCTGTTTTTTTGTTATTAGTGGAATAATATCTAACCTTATAACTCCTATTATCAGCGAAGAAAGTGTAAAAGCTTCGCAGAAAACTCCGGCGATGGACATAACAATGGCATTATAAATCAGCCAGTTTGTACATGTTATAAATAAAATTGTTCTTACAAAAGTGGTATTTTTATTGCCGTAAGCTACGGTAGACAGCACTTTGGCAACCATTATTAATATACTTTTTGCTCCCTGCCATGTGACAATGCCGAAGGTTATAAACAATATACTAAAAATAATAGTCGATACAGTTGTTTTCTTGTTTTTGGATATTTGTTTTGTAAATATAACGTTTCGCACACATCCTACAAGATTCATTGCCATTCCTGTATATGCGCCTAAAAGAAAAAACTGTATTGCAAATAAAGCCTCATTTAAAGTTCTGAAAAACAAGATGGAATTATGCTTTTTGCATTGAAAAGATATTATGCTTGCAATAATTCCTAAAACGCCTACTGATTGTATAATTATCTCCATATTTTATCTCCTTGACATATTGTGTTTGCTTTGATATGATTATACCATACGAACAAAACGAAAACAATAAATGTTCGAAATGTTGTTAATAAACAATTTTACGAACAAAAGGAATGATAAAATGGAGTTTAAAGACAGAAAAAAAGATATTTTAGATATTTTATATGCAAACGGCAGGGTATCGGTTGCAAGTCTTGCCAAAACATTGTTTGTATCTGAAATGACTATCCGCAGAGATTTAAGCGAGCTTGAGAAAAAAGGAGTGCTTAAAAGATACAGAGGCGGCGCGGTTTTAACCGCTGTGAGCAATGAAATGCCGATTGCACGGAGATTTTTTGTGGACGAAGACAAAAAAATATCTTTGGCTAAAAGGGCAGTAAAATTTTTAGAGGATGATATAACCGTTTTTATTGACAGCTCATCTACCTGCCAGTACATAATACCGTATTTGAGCAGATTTAAAAACATAACACTGATAACAAATTCGGTAAATGCGCTTTTGATTGCGTCAAAATCGCAAATTCCCAGCATTTTAATCGGTGGAGAGTATTGTGATAAGGATATGTGTTTTGTCGGCTCGATAGCAGAACAAAACGCCGGACAGTTTAATGTAGACTTGGCATTTTTTTCGGCAATGGGATTATCTGAAGATGGTATAATATCAGACCCAAACATAGATCAGAGTATGATAAGAAAAATTATTATGAAACATTCCAAAAAAAATATATTTTTATTTGAAGAAGGAAAATTGCATCAAAAGTATTTTTATACTATATGTCATAAAAATGATGTTGATGATGTGATAACGGTGTGACGGTATAATTTAAAGATAAAAGAGGTAGGTTTATGACAGAGGTATTCCCTAATTATTATAATAAATTTAAATGTATTGCCGACAAATGCGCTCATAGCTGCTGTATCGGATGGGAGATTGACATAGATGAGAGCGCAATGTCTAAATATCGCTCTTTAAAAACAGTATTTGGAGATAAAATAAGAAAAAACATAGAGGGTGATGTTCCTCATTTCGCTTTGCAGAAAGACGAAAGATGCCCGTTTTTAAACGAAAAAGGGCTTTGCGATATTATAATTGAGTGTGGCGAGGGATATCTTTGTGATATATGCGCAGAGCATCCGAGGTTCAGAAATTTTTATTCTTTTTTTGCCGAGACGGGTCTGGGACTGTGCTGTGAGGAGGCTGCAAGAATAATTCTTTTTGAAGAGGAAAGATTTTCGATTGCTTTGCCTGAAAATATTGAGCTTTCAGAAGATGAAAAAGACTTTTTTATAAAAAGAAACGATATATTTTCGCTTTTGCAAAACAGAGAAAAAAGCATAGCCGAGCGCTTTTTAGAGCTTGCTGTTAAATTTGGATTTGAATTTAAGTTTTCTTTAGAGGATATATGCAACGAGTATTTGTCGCTTGAAAGGCTTGATGATAAATGGACAGAGGTGCTTGATAAACTAAAGACGTTCTCGTTTGATGGCAGAATTTTTGAAGAAAATGAGTTTCAGATACCGTTTGAACAGCTTGCGGTTTATTTTACATTCAGACATCTGAGCGATGCGTTATGGGACGATAGTTATGGCGAACGAGTAAAATTTGCTTTAAAAAGCTGTTATTTAATCGGGGCGATATGGTCACAGTATAAATGCGAGCATGGTGATATAGAGCCTGCAACAATGGTTGATTTTGCACGAATGTATTCGGCAGAGGCAGAATATTCTGAAGATAATTTAGATGAGCTTATTTACGGTTAATAAAAAGACAGCTTATATAAGACAGGAGGCGACTATATGAAGCTTATGAGCTTTGAAGAAGCACAAAGAGCAGAAATAATAATTAGAGAAGCACACGCTCACGGCATAAGGGTTAATCAAAGCTGTGTGTCCGAAATGTATCGCACAGAGCCTCGCTCACATTCGGGGTTAATATATGTTTTGACCGGCGCACATCTTTTTGTTGATTCTTTCGGAAGAGAAATAACGATAAGTGCAAACGAAATGCTTTATGCTCCCGAAGGTTGTAATTATTATCATCGTCCCTTAATAGATGAAACCGACGAAAACGGCAATTTAATAACACATACAGAGGTATTTGTTGCCGATTTTAAGCTAACCTTAAATGACGAAAGTGTTGTTTTTTCTGATAGAATTATGCGTATAGATACAGAGCATAAAAAAATGCTTGGCGAAAAATTTATTAATATGGTTAACGGTTACAGCAGCGCAATGCCGTCATACTTTCGCTTTTTGTCGCAGCTTTTCGGTATATTAAACGATATATGTGACGAATATGCAAAAAAACGCTTATCCCCAAGAAAATACGAAATGATAAAGCCTGCGATAGAATATCTTGCAAATAACGATGCCGCAAGTGCAGATGTTTGTGAACTTGCAGAACTGTGCTATATAAGCAAGAATTATTTTCGCAAGCTGTTTTATGATTATTACGGCTGTTTGCCGCATCAGTATTTAAACGAGCTGAAGCTAAAGCGTGCGGCGATTCTGCTGGAAACCGGAGATTACAGCATAAGTGATATTTCGGTTATGCTTGGCTATGCAACGCCGTCATATTTTTCTTCGTGTTTTAAAAATTATTACGGATATCTGCCCTCAAAGTATAAAAAATAGAGCAAATTTTTGTGTGTTTTTTTGATATTTTTTGATTCTTTTATTGCTTTACACCTCTTAAAACTATGTTTATAATATCATTTATAAATATAATTTTAAGAGGTGTTTTTTATGCCTGAAATAACAAATAAAAATTCGCTTTTTGTTTTGTGTTCATCCCTTGAAAATCACGGAGGATGGGTACTCGACACTCAGTTTATAGTCAATATGGGTCTGCCGTATCTGCTTGCGCACGGTCTTGGTAATCCCGTTGATGACGCGCGCGGTAAGGTTAAATTTCCCGAAAGCGGAAGTTATCATGTGTGGGTATATACAAAAAACTGGTCGGCATACTGGAAGCCTGAATATGCACCGGGCAAATTCAGCGTTATATGCGGCGATTATTGCCGTGAGTTCGGTGACGGAGAGCCTGACTGGCATTGGCAGGATGGTGGCAAAATCAGTATTGATTCGCCCGAGTGCGAGCTTATTCTTCACGACATTACAGGCTTTGAGGGACGATGCGGTGCAATACTTTTTACTCAGGATAACGACTTTGTTCCTTCTGCTGACCCCGACGAGATAAATGTGCTAAGAAAAAAACTGTGCGGTTATGGTGAAGTGAAAGAATATGAGTATGATTTTGTAGTTGTCGGTGCTGGTATTACCGGTATGTGCGCAGCTATCGAGGCAGCGAACCGGGGTCTTAAAACCGCACTTATAAACGACCGTTTTGTAGCAGGCGGCAACAACAGTTCAGAAATACGCGTGTGGCTTACCGGGGATACAAAATTTGACGAATTTCCTGCAATCGGAAGACTTACAGACCGGTTTGAGCAAAAGGTGCGTGATATTTCGGGTACGGCAAACAAACCCGAAAATTATGAAGATGGCAAGAAAATGGAGATATTAAAAAGCACCGAAAATTTAACTCTTTATTTTGGTGAATATCTTGTTGCGTCAGATACTGCTGATGGTGTTATTAAATCAATTGAGCTTATGAATGTTATAAGCGGTGAGCCAACTGTACTTAAAAGTGAGCTGTTCTGCGACTGCACAGGTGACGGAACGCTGGGCTATATGTCGGGTGCAGAGTATGAAATGACAGCCGAGGGGCATATGGAGCAGTCGAACTTCTGGTATATTGAAGATACCGGTGCGCCAAGCAAATTCCCAAGCTGTCCATGGGCAATCGACCTAAAAGAAGCAGACTTTCCTCACAGATTAAGAGGCTCAAAGGATGAAAAGCTTATCAAAAATGCAGAACGCAATCTTGGGTGCTGGTTCTGGGGAAGCGGTTTTGAACACGATCCGATTAAAAAGGCAGAATATTCGCGTGATGTAAACTTCCGTGCAATGTACGGTGCGTGGGATGCTATTAAAAACACAGACGGTGACCTGCCGAATCATCGCATAGGCTTTTGTTCGTACATAACGGGCAAGCGTGAGTCAAGGAGACTTTTAGGCGATGTTATATTAAACGAAAGCGATGCACGATTAGGAAAACGCTTTTCTGACGGTCTTATCGGCGTAAACATTACCTTTGATGTACACGTTATAAACAATGCTTATTACAGTGCATATCACGAGGGCGATGCCTTTATAACAAAATGCTGGTGGCATAACGATTTTCCGAATCCGTTTTTTATTCCTTACCGTTGTCTGTACTCTAAAAATATTAAAAATATGTTTATGGCAGGCAGATGCTTAAGCGTAACGCACGAGGGGCTTGGAATGTTTCGTTTAATGCGTACCTGCGGTCTTATGGGCGAGGTCGTAGGGCGTGCCGCGGCACTTGCAAATAAATACGGTACACAGCCGAGAGGAGTGTATGAAAGTCATCTTAAAGAGTTGATTTCTTTATGTAAATAATTATTTGGGATGTAAAAATAGTCCAGAACGCAAAAAGACAGTAATAAAATAAAATACCATACTTGTAAGTTATAACATTTAATAATTCAAATACGTAAAAACATCGCATTTAAGCGATGTTTTTCTTTTTAAATGTCTTTTTGCTATTGACAAACTTCACCCTCGACGTACCTACGTACGACTTCGGGTAACCCTACGGTTCTGTTTGTCAATTCTAAACAATTTTTCCTATCCCATTTTTTACTATATTATATTTCCATTTTGCATAAATTTTCCCTTTATGCTAATAATAAACGCATAAACAGGCGAAAGGATAGAATGCATATGGGAAAATGGCAGAGTTTTCTGGATTTTCATAAAACCGAAGAGGGATATATTTTAAAAGAACAGGACAAGCCCTATAAAAGTCCGCCCGAACAGAATATAAATGTGTTTAAAAGTGTGAACAAAAATTTTGAAAAAATAAAAGAGTTCATGAATTATCCGCAGTCGGGCGATTTAATTATCCGTTGGCTTAAGGTTGTGCTTCCTGACCGCACGGCAGATGCCTTTATTTTTTATTTTGACGGTTTGTCAAGCCGTGATAATATCGGTCATTTTGTGTTAAAGCCGCTTATGCAGATGACGGCGATTATGCCGCCTAAATGTCCCGAGGAAGAATATATAAGCCGCCAGCTTATTACCCAGAACGATGTTGTGCCAAGCAAAACCTTTAAACAGGCAATTGAGCTTGTATGCTTTGGAGGATGCGGAATTTTTGTTGACGGAATATCTGTCTGCTATGTTGCCGATGTTAAAGGCTGGGAAAAACGAAGTCTGCAAAAACCCATAACCGAAGGCTCGGTTTTAGGTCCGCAGGAGGGATTTA
This sequence comes from Clostridia bacterium, assembly GCA_017546245.1. Classification (GTDB taxonomy): domain Bacteria; phylum Bacillota; class Clostridia; order UBA1381; family UBA9506; genus RGIG1666. The sequence goes on from JAFYXI010000015.1 coordinate 14,397, forward strand.
CAGAGCTTATAAGAATGAACACCGCTCTTATAAGAAAGACGATAAAAGACTCTAACTTGGTAATTGAAAATATGACGGTCGGAAATAAAAGCCAAACTCCGTGTGCATTAATGTATATTAAAGACTTAGCAAACGACAGTATGGTAAAAGAAGTTAAAAAACGTCTTGCGCAAGTTGATGCGGATTACATTTTTACAACTGAGGAATTAGAAAGCTTTTTAGAAGATTCGAATTTAAAGCTTGTTCCGCAGATTCTTGCAACCGAAAGGGTAGACCGTGCATCAATGGAGCTTTGCGACGGAAACGTGGTTTTAATGGTAAACGGAAGTCCTTTTGCGTTGGTTATGCCTGCAACGTTCTTTACCTTTATGAAGACCCCCGACAGCCGGTATATGCGAATGCCTTATGCAAATCTTTTGCAGCTTGTTCATTACATTTCGCTTATTATATCTGTTATTTTACCGGGGTTATTTATTGTTATTACGCAATACCATCACGAAATGATTCCGACAGACCTTTTATATGCGCTCGAGGCTTCGTTTGAGATAACGCCTTTTTCTACGCTCATTGAACTTGTGGTTTTGGAAATATCGTTCGAGCTTTTAAGAGAGGCAGAAATAAAAATCCCCAATATAGGCGGCCCGTCAATAAGCATTGTCGGTGCGCTTATTTTGGGGCAGGCGGCGGTATCTGCAAATATAGTAAGTCCCATTATAATTATAATTGTTGCCTTTACGGCTGTCGGCTCGCTCAGCACGCCGAATTACAGTCTGGGTATAGCCTTCAGGATTATGAAGTTTGTGTATATTTTTGCTAGTGCAATTGCAGGATTTTTAGGCTTTACAATTTGCCTGTTTTTGCATATGGCAATGCTGTGTACAACAAAATCGTTCGGGGTACGTTTTTTATCCCCAATCGCACCAAGAACACGCGAGGGCTTTTTGCGCACTGCATTTATAGGCAGAGATTATAAAAAAACATCCAAGCCTGATTATAACAATTCAAAGCAAGATCCGGATGCAGACATAAAGACCGATAAGGGCGGTGATGACGGTGAATAAAAGAATTATAAATTTCGGAAAATACGAAACAGCATCGGTGCTTGTAAATGCGTTGATTGTTAAAGTGCTGTTGGGACTTCCACAGCTTTTGTGCAAGCAAACAGGCAATGCGGCCTGGATGGTAGCTTTGATTTCGGGTTTGGCTTTTCTTGTGCTGGTGTTGTTTATTATGCGGCTTTATAAACGATTTCCGAATAAAAATATTATAACCATATCAGAGGAATTAGGAGGTTCAGCTTTAAAATGGTTTGCGGCAGTTTTAATTATTTTGCCGCTTATATTTAAAGGAGCGATAACCCTAAGACTGTCAGCCGAAACTATAAATTTAATAACGCCGTACAGAATACCTTCATTTTTAACCGCTGTACTGGTCGGGATAGTAATAATTGCCGTTGCATACAAAGGAACAGAAGGTGCGGTCAGACTGCACGCGGTCTTTGTGCCGGTGATTGTAGCAGCTCTCATACTTGTTATAATTGCATCTTGCTCAAGCTTTAGGTTGTCAAATTTGTTTCCTTTATGGGGCTTGGGTGAAAAGGAGGTTATAAAAACCTCGGCTTCTGCGATTTTAATGTATTCAGATTTAATTTATATATTGCTTTTATATCCTTATGTAAAGTCTGAAAAGGTGTTTGGGCGCGCGGTTGGCTGGGGCGTGGTTTTGGCAGTAATTATTCAGCTTGCAATTGTGTTGGGATACGTGCTGACAACCCAATATCCCGAAAGCGGAGAGCTTTTTATGCCCGTTTATCAGGTCAGCCGAATAATTCGACTTGGCGATAATTCGCAAAGTATAGAAGCAATTTTTTACCCGGTATGGATAAGCTCGTCGCTGTTATATCTTACTCTTACGCAAACCTTTGTAGTAGAAATTTTAGGTCAGGCATCAAAAACAAAATACGAAAAGTTGTTTATTGTTCCAACCTTAGCCGCAATGTTTGTTATAGGATATATGCCAAAAAGCGTAACTTACGCAATGCAGGTTTCGCAAAAGGCATCGCCAATTTTATTTATATGTACTGTCGCTTTACCGATTTTGATTATGATTTTTGCCTATATAAAAAACAGGAGGATGCCTTATGATACGTAGGTTATTTGCGGCTGCATTAATCGCTTTAATTGCAGCATCACTTGGCGGTTGCCGATATTCTCACGAAATTACCGAAATGGCATATGCCGTTGCCTTGGGCATAGATAAAGAAGGTGACGATATAGCGGTGTCGGTTCAGTTTGCAAAACCTCTGTCAATAAGCGGCGGTTCGGGTGGCGGAGAAAGCTCCGGAGGTTCATCGCAGGAGGGTGAAGAGGGCGGAGCAAAAAACAAAAACACAACAGTATTAACTGTAAAGAGCAAAGATATTTTTACTGCGTTAACAGCTGCAGAAAATAATCTGAGCAAAGAAATAAATTTATCACACGTAAAGCTGCTTTTGTTTTCGAAAGATATTGCGCAAGACGGAATATCGGATTACGTCAAACAGTTTATGAAAAGCAGCCAGTTCAGTCCCAATACCTATACAGCTGTTTCGCTCTGTAAGGCAGAGGAATATATGAAGACGGCAAACCCGTCGCTTGAAATAAATCCTGCTAAATATTATACACTTCTTTTTTCAAATAATGATAATAACTATATGCCGTCTGCAACGCTCAGAGAGCTGTATTTTAATTTGTCGGCAAATGGTGAGGGAGAGGTTTTGCCGGTTGCGAATTTAAGTAATGATGAGAGTAATGAAGAAAGTAAAAGCGGTGAGGACGGATACTATGCAGGTGAGTTGTCGGTAGGCGGCGAAAATGAGGCGGATGTTTCGGGAATGGCGGTTTTATCAGGTGGCAGGTTAAAACAGATTCTGTCAACTAAAGATGCACTTTATTATCATATGCTTACAGGAAAGCTGAGAGAAATTTATTTTATAATACCATCGGTTAAAGAAGAAGGGCAGCATATTACCCTAAGACTTACGCAAGGTAAAAAGCCTGAGCTTGGTGCTGAAGAGGTTGGCGAAAATCCAAAGCTTTCGGCAAAGGTCTGTCTTAATGGAGAAATTGTAAAATGTCCTGATTCAGATTTTAATGAATTGGGTATAGATGGTCTTAATGAATTGGCATCAAGCTATATAAAGGAGCAGTTAGAAAGCTTTTTAGAATATACAAAAAACGCAAGCGGTACAGATGTTACGGGTTTTGGCAAATTTGCTAAAATGCATTTTTCTGACTGGTGCGGCTGGTCTTTGTATAACTGGCAGGATAAGTTTATGCGTGCAGAATTTTCTGTTACGGCAAATGTAAACATCACACGTGAGGGTCTGGTCTATTCAGGTTAAATCTTTTGTTTACAAAAAACAAGTTTTGTGGTATTATATACATCGGTGATAGTGATGATTTTAATGAATCTTTCAAAGATAAAAAAGGCATTCGGCACAGATGTGTTGTTTGACGATGTTTCGTTTTCGATTGACGAGCATGACAAAATAGGTTTTGTAGGCGCAAACGGAACAGGTAAAACCACACTTTTAAAAATTATGCTGGGCGATTTATCGGACGATGGGGGCGAAATTTTTAAAAATAACCGAACAGCAATCGGATATATGCAGCAGCAGACAAACCTGACATCCGAAAAGACTGTGCTTGACGAGCTTATGACGGTTTTTGAGCATTTAATGCAGATGGAGCGTGACCTTGAGCAGCTATCGCATGACATTGAGTCAGGTAATGGCGATGCCTTGGATTTAGCAAAAAAACAGTATGCCCTTCAGGAGCGTTATGAGCAGGAGGGCGGTTTTACATATAAAAGCGTTGCCAAAGCAAGCCTTTTAGGTCTTGGCTTTAACGAAAACGAGCTTTATATGGATTTTAACAGCCTAAGCGGCGGACAAAAAACACGGGTATTCTTGTGCAAGATATTGCTCAGCCAAGCGAATCTTTTGTTCTTGGACGAACCTACAAACCATTTGGATATTCAGTCGGTTGAATGGCTTGAGGGATTTTTGCGTGACTATAAGGGCGCATTTGTTGTAATTTCGCATGACCGTTATTTTCTTGATAAGGTAGCAAATAAAATCTTTGAGCTTGAAAACGGCAGACTTACAGTTTATAACGGCAACTATTCAGAGTATATACGTCAAAAAGAAGAAAACCGCAAGGCGCAAGAGAGAAAGTTTGAAAATACTCAAAAAGAAATTGCCCGCTTAGAGGGAATAGTTGAGCAGCAACGCAGATGGAACAGAGAAAAGAACATCAAGACTGCTGAAAGCAAGTTAAAAATGATTGACCGCTTAGAGCAGACCTTAGACCGTCCTGATGATTTGCCTGAAGGGATGCGCTTTTCCTTCCCCGTAAACAGACGCGGCGGAAATGATGTAATAGAGTGCAGCGATCTTTCTATGCGCTTTGGTACAAAAGAGCTGTTTAAAAATGCGGCGCTGCATATAACTCATACAGAAAGGGTATTTCTGTTAGGTCCTAACGGATGCGGAAAAACTACCTTGTTTAAGCTTATTATGAATGAGCTTGAGCCGTTGGGCGGTACGGTTAAGTTGGGAACTAATATAGATATAGGTTATTATGACCAGACTCAAGACCATCTGGATTATACAAAAACCGTGTTTGCCGAGGTGGCAGATGCTTATCCTAAAATGACGCAGACTCAGGTGCGGTGCGCGCTAGCGGCATTTTTATTCCGCGGTGACGATGTGTTTAAGCTGATTTCTGAGCTTTCGGGCGGAGAAAGAGCAAAGGTTTCGCTTTTAAAACTGATGCTTTCGGGCTCTAATCTTTTGCTTTTGGACGAACCGACAAACCATTTGGATATTGCATCCCGTGAGGCGTTAGAGGATGCGCTTATGTCGTATGAGGGAACACTTTTTGTGGTATCGCACGACCGTTACTTTATAAACAAGCTTGCGCACAGAGTTGTATATATGACAACTGACGGTCTTTTAAATTATCTTGGTGATTATGATTATTATATTGAAAAAAGAAAGACTGAAAATGTTCAGGTGGTTACAGAGCAAAAATCGCAGTCGGGCAAACAGGATTATTTAATGCAAAAGCAAAAGGATGCCGAAGAACGTAAAAGATTAAACAGAATTAAAAAAATTGAAGAACAGATTGCACATACAGAAGAAGAAATTGAAAAACTTACAGCAGAGCTTGAATCTGATGAATGCGCAACCAATTATGTAAAAGCGGCAGAAATAACAGATAAAATAAATGAACTGTCTGAACAGCTTATGCAGATGTACGAAGAATGGGATACGTTGCAATAAAAAAATAACTTCGCATTTTGCGAAGTTATTTTTTATTATATATTTTTTGATTTGCGTGTTCTGCGCTGAATTTGACTGTCAAGACAGATCAAATTTTGATGCAGAACGGACAAACGGAACCTGTAGGGGATACCCGAAGACGTACGAGGGTACGTCGAGAGGTGACGTTTGTTCGTAACGTAAAGCATTTTTAAAAAGAAATTTGTTTTTAAAATTTCTACAAATGGTATTAACTAATACATTTGCAGCAAATTATTATTTAATTTATTTTTTGATTTGCGTGTTCTGCGCTGAATTTGACTGTCTTTAGCCGCCGTAGGCGCGGATTGTAGCTATTGCATTATTTAATGCCACCTCATCTGCAAGAGAGTAATCAAGCAACACCGTACCATTACAGCTTGCAACAGCTCTGTAGCCCGATGCTGCGCGATATATTACGCAAGATATGGATTTGCCTAAATATGCGTCATATCCGAATCTTTTGGCGTAAGGTCCTACCGATACTTTTTTGCCTGTTTTGGGGTGCGTTACCTTTGTATCATACGATATGGTTACAGATGACGAATAAACAACGTCGCCCACAACCGAAGAACTGTCTGATGCCGGTTCGGTTAAATTGTCGTCATTTAAGTTTTGCACCTTTTCTACATACTGAGTAAATTTTTTCGGCTCGTGCGAATATTCACGCACATCAGCATCAAATTGCTTTTCTATCTTTTCGCGCTTGTATATCAGTTGTTCTCCTGCAATATCCATTGTTATAACATCGGCATTTTCAACCAGACTGAATATAACGGCTGCATTTTTATCTGTCTGGGTTTTGTCTAAACTTCCGTCTTTATAAACATTTGATTCGTCGTTAACATCATAATAGATAGTAATGGAGTATGGGGATGAATCGGTATTTAACTCAAACTTTGTTCGGGTTAAGCCTCGAGCTGGCAAAAGGTCTAAAATCGCACCGACAGCAGAAGCGTCACCAACCTTAGTTCCCGTATAGGCTAAAAGTGATTCGCTGTTGTCGTGATACTGATTTTTAGGAATTTCAAAAAGAACTTCGTTTTTCTTTTCTTTATCCGAAAAACTTACAAGGTATCTTGTAATATCATTTTCGTCATCTGAAATTTTGTTTATATCAGTAATTTCGGCAGGATTGTTATTATAACTGTATGAGCCGCTTTCGGTCTGATAATAATTATAAATAAGAGTTTTTTTGCCGTTGTACGATAAGTGCTTCCAGCTCTCTAAAATTAACAAATCGCCCTCTTTTTTATATGATAAAACAGAGATTTGTTTTTCGTCTTTGAAGGTATTTGTGTGATTTATAAACGCATCAAGCTCAGATTCAAAGTGTACCTCGGTATAATCCTGCGATACAATTTTATAAACCGAGTTTTCGCGCAGCTCATCAGGGGTAGGTGCGGCGATGTTTTTAGGCGGCGGATTTTTACCTGCATCCGGTATAACAAGGCTTTTTAAAATCTTTTTTGCTGTGCCTTTTTTAACATATTCGTTATCAAAATACATTATAAAATGATATGGCTGAGGATTGGGAAGTGACGAAAAGGCATACAGGGTATATTCGTTTTCGCTTTCCTGATATATCTGTTCGCAAAGAGGTGCGGCATATCTTTTTGTGTCCGTTGATTTTGTGGGGGCGGATTTAAAATAAAACCATTTGCCAAAATCTTCTTTAGCTGTTTCGGTGTTTACCAGTCTTGCCTTTCCAACCGGTGTATCGCCGGAGGAATCACCGTAAAAAGCGGCAACCTCGCCCTCTAATTTTATCTGCCAGTTATGCGGAACATTTATTACATAGCCTGCAAGATTAAGCTTGCGAGTATCTTTGTTTGCCAAAATTAAAATGCTTACTAAACAAGCTGTAATCAAGACTATTGCGACAATATAAAAACTTATCTTTTTACAGATGGGTTTTTTAATAGCATCTTCATTCATATGTGTTCCTCCGCTAATTCGCCTAAAACGATGCCGTTTTCTTCTTTCAGCATACGCACACGGCGCATTTTGCCTTCTAATTCTTCGCCGCCTTCTACGACGACGGTTATATAGTTGCTTGTCTTTCCTTCAAACAAACCTTTTTTGTTATTGTGATACTGCTCAAATAAAACATCTGCCTCGGTATTTATAAATTTTTCTAAAAATTCTTTGCGTGTATCAGATGTAATTTTTATAAGCTTTCGGCTGCGATCTTCTTTAATTTTCGGGTCAATCTGTCCGTCCATTTTAGCGGCACGGGTGCCTTTTCTTACAGAATATTTAAAGATATGTGCATCAGAAAGCTTTATTTCTTTAACAAATTTGCAGGTAGACTCAAATTCTTCTTCTGTTTCGCCTGCGAATCCGACCATAATATCGGTGGCTATTGCAGAGTCGGGCATTGCCTTTCTTATGCGCTCTAAAACCTCGGCGTATTCTTTGGTTGTGTATTTTCTGTTCATTCGCTCTAAGGTAGCATCGCATCCGCTCTGCAAAGACAAATGAAAATGATGGCACAGCTTAGGAATTTTTGCTGCAGCCTGCGTAAACTCGTCAGTAAAAATGGTAGGCTCTAAAGACCCGAGACGAATGCGGTGTATGCCGTCAATTTCGGCAATGTGTCTGATTAAATCCAAAAGGTCGGTTTCGCCTGATTCTTTTCCGTACGATGCTAAGTGAATGCCCACTAAAACTATTTCGCAAAACCCTGCGGCGGCTAAACGTTTAGCTTCTTTAACAGAGCTTTCTATCGAACGTGAGCGAATGCGCCCTCTTGCATATGGAATAATGCAGTAAGAGCAAAAACGGTTACAGCCCTCCTGCACTTTCATAATAGCACGGGTGCGGTTTTCGTAGTGCGTAATTGATAAATCCTCAAATTCACGAATCTGATTTATGTCGTTAACTACAACACGTTTTTCGTGGTTTTTTAAAAAATCCTCAACAAGCTCGGCGGCTTTTAGTCGGCCGTCTGTGCCTATAACAAGGTCAACCTCGGCAATTTTAGCAACCTCTTCGGGTGCAGTTTGTGCGTAGCATCCCATAACAACTATAACAGCTTCGGGATTTAAGTGCTTGGCACGGCGAATCATCTGGCGCGATTTTCTGTCGCTTAAGCTGGTTACTGTGCAGGTGTTTATAATGTAGACATCTGCAGATTCGCCTGCATCGACAATTTTAGCGCCGCGCATAGAAAACTGTTCTAATATTGCTTCGGTTTCGTATTGGTTTACTTTGCAGCCTAAGGTATAAGCCGCGACTGTTATTGACATATTAGTGCTCCTTTATTCACTCATCATTTCCTGATACATACTGTATAAGCTATGATAAAGTCCTTCTTTTTGCATCAATTCACGATGCGTTCCCTGCTCAACGATGCCATCTTCGGTAAGAACTAAAATAACCGATGCATTTTTAATTGTTGTAAGTCGGTGAGCGATGGTAAAGGTTGTGCGACCTTTAGCAAGTGTTTCTAAGGATTGCTGAACAATTCTTTCGCTTTCGTTATCTAAGGCAGAGGTTGCTTCGTCCAGTATTAAAATCGGCGGATTTTTTAAGAACACACGCGCAATTGAAATGCGCTGTTTTTGACCGCCGGAAAGCTTTACACCCCGTTCGCCGACATAGGTGTCATATCCGTTTTCAAGGCTCATTATAAAGTCGTGTGCACCTGCCTGTTTTGCCGCTTTTATAATTTCTTCTTTTGTGGCGCCCGGCTTTCCGTATTCAATATTTTCAAAAACTGTACCCGAAAACAGATAAACCTCCTGCTGAACCATACCTATCTGATTTCTAAGGGATTCTAAAGTCAGGCTTCTGATGTCTTGTCCGTCTATTAAAATTTTGCCCGAGGTTACGTCATAAAATCTGGGTATCAGGTTGCAAAGGGTAGTTTTTCCGCCGCCTGACGGTCCGACCAAGGCGATGTTTTCGCCCGGTGTTACATGCAGATTAATGTTGTGTAAAACCTCGCTGTTATCGTCGTTATAGCTAAAGCTTACATCGTCAAAACGAATATCTCCGACCACATTTTTAAGTTCTTTTGCATCGGGCAGATTTTCGATTACCGGCGGAGCATCTAAAACCTCTACAAAGCGCTCGATTCCGGTCATACCGCGTTCAAACTGCTCTGTAAATTCAACGATACGACGGATAGAGGTTAGCAGCGTGGTTACATAAAGCAGATATGCCATAAGGTCTGCTACTGTTATTTTGCCGTTAATCATAAACAGCGAGCCCGCCACAACAACGGTTATGTACATAATTCCGTCAAACAGACGTGTGGTGCTGTGAAAGCCTGCCATATAGTGATAGGTTTCTTTTTTAATATCTAAAAATTTAATATTGCCCTTATCAAACTTTTCTTTTTCTATCGGCTCGTTTGCAAAAGATTTTACAACACGAATACCTAAAAGGCTGTCTTCAACCTGAGCATTAAGCTCACCAATCTGAAAACGTGATTTTTTAAATGCGTTTCGCATACGTTGCTTGAAAAATCTTGTAAACACAATCATAAACGGCAGAACAGAGAAGACGATAAGAGTCAGCCAGAAATTAGTGTTTGCAAGAATTATAAATGATGCACCTATTTTAATTGTAGCGATAAAAATTTCTTCGGGGCAATGGTGCGCAAATTCGGTTACATCAAATAAATCGCTTGTTATTCGTGCCATAATCTGACCGATTTTGGTGTCATCGTAGTACGAAAACGGAAGCTTTTGCAAATGTGCAAATAAATCACGGCGCATATCGGTTTCAATTTTTGTTCCCATTATGTGACCAATTGACTGCATATAATAGTTAGATGCCGTATCTATAATTCTTAAAACCAGATAGAATAATCCTAATTTTAAAACTATTTCGGCTGTAAGTGCCGAAAGGTTGTTAGTGCCCATATCGGTTATATACCGCACGATAAGAGGCAGATAAAGCTCGCACAAGGTAGTGAGCGATGCAAAAAACAAGTCAATTATCAATATCCATTTATATTTTTTAAAATAAGGCAAAAATCTTTTTAAAAGAGTCGTATTAATTCTTTTCTTATGTTTCATTTTAAATTCCCCTTTAAAATACATCATCAACTTCAATAAAGGCTTTGTATCTTGCATCCAGCTCGGCAAGCTTTTTGCGGATGGTTTTAACAATTTCGTCTTTTTGCAGAGCAGAATATCCGCACGGAACTTCTAAGTCGAATATAAGATTTATATTGCTTTCGCCGTCGGTCATTCTGAAATCGTGAATATTAAATCTTTCGTCAATACTTTTAACCAAATCTATTAACATAGCTTTTACTGCGTCGGTTCTTTCGCAGTTTACGCTGATTGGGTCCATATGAATTACTATATGAACACCTAAATCACGGGCGATGTTCTTTTCAGCAAGGTCAATTATTTCGTGGATTTTTACAATATCAATATCGTGCGGAACCTCGGCATGAACCGATGCCATAACTCTGCCCGGCCCGTAGTCGTGAACAATTAAATCGTGCGTTCCGACAATGCCGTCCTGCGCTAAAATGCGCTCGTTGATTTCGCTGGCCAGCTCAGCATCCGGCGGATTACCAAGCAGAATACTTATGGTTTCTTTTGCAATTGAAAATCCTGAATACATTACCAAAACAGAAACCACCGAGCCGGCAACAGCATCTATCGGAAAGCTTACAAATCCACCGATAATTGCAGAAATTATAACGGCGCCTGTAGATATAACATCATTTAAGCTGTCGGTAGCCGCTGCTTTTATTACACCTGAGTTAATCTGTTTTCCGATATATCTGTTATACGAAAACATCCAAACCTTAACCAGCACAGATAAGCTTAAAATTACAATAAGAATTAAGCTGAGCTTAGGCTTTTGGGGAATTATAATTTTACCTACCGAGCTTTTTAAAAGCTCAAAGCCAACCAGCATTATAATAAACGAAACAATAAGTGACGAAATATATTCAATACGACCGTGCCCAAAAGGATGCTCTTTATCTGCGTGCAGATTGCTCATTTTAAGACCGATAATCGTCACAACGGATGACCCCATATCTGACAGATTGTTAAATGCATCAGAAATTATTGCAATTGAGTTCATTAAAAAGCCTATTACAAGCTTTACCAAAAACAAAAATATGTTGCAGATTATTCCCAAAATACCTGCTAAAATGCCGTAGCTCTCACGAACTTCTTTTTTGGTGACCTGCTCAGAATCAGGAACAAAACGTTTAATTAAAAGTTTAATCATTTATATCTCCTTGATGAATGCTTTATTTAAACTTACGCAAAAATCTTTTATAATATTAGTTTTTTCTGCTTTCTTTTAAAAATTCACGCGGAGATTTTCCTTCACATCTTTTAAACACGCGTGAAAAATAATATTGATTTTCAAACCCCATTTCATCAGATGCTTCTGACACAGTTAATCCTTTGTTTAACAAAAGCTCCTTTGAACGTTCGATTCTCATTTTGCTGTGATATTCAATTATGCCCATACCCATAACTCTTTTAAATGTGCTGCACAAAAGTGTTTTGCTGTAATGGGTTTTTTTACAGATTTCCTCCAGCATAACCGATTCATACAAATGCTCTGATAAATATGCGGTAATATCGCTGGTTAAGCGTCTTTCCCACGCATCCTTTGATGTATAAACCGAACGCTCGGATTCTCTTAAAAGCATTATTAAAAGCATTTCGAGATTAAGCTTTACCATCTGCGGTCCGCCGGGAGGTGCGTGCTCTGCCATTTTAACGCCCTTTATATGCGGATCGTATTCGGGCAGAATAAAGGTTTCTTTTGCCTCGCCTATAAATCGGTTTAAAACAGGGAGTGCTGCAGCCGGCAGACGTGTGTGCATTCCGCGAAATACCGCCATTGCGCTCGAACGGCAAACAAAGCTTACGATACAAAGTCTGGGCGCAACCTTGCCGTTACAAAAATGCCTGTGAAACTCGTTCGGCTTGTGAAAAATTATTTCTCCTTCTTTTAGTAAAAGCTGCTTGTTTTTTGTCTGCAGATTTACCTCTCCGCGCTCAACATACAAAAGCTCCCAGAAGTCGTGACTTTCGCCCTCGTAATCGAAATTTTTGTCAAAATCGGAGTAGTGTATGGTTACAATTTTATTTACATTAATAAGACTGCTTATGGCTTGTCTTAAATATATATCTTTAGGCAAATATGACACCTCCGATTTTGGTCTGTGAACAAAAGTATATTTTTTATGTGTTATAATGTATTTTCAATTTCCTATTTATAATATATCATAAAAATATCAATTTGTAAATGGAGGTTTTACTAAATGAACGTTTTAGCAATTGGCTGTCATCCGGACGACATCGAAATCGCTTGCGCCGGAACTTTAATTAAATATGTAAAGCAGGGCCACAACGTAACAGTTTGCCATGTAGCAAATGGTAATATGGGTCATGTAGAAATTATGCCTGACGAACTGCGCGAAATGCGTATCGGCGAGGCTAAAAAAGCAGGTTCGCTTGCCGGTATCAAGGTTGTTACCTGTGACATCGGTGACCTTATTGTTTATTCTGAAGACAGAGCACAGCGCGACAAGATGGTTAAAATCATCCGCGAGGCTCAGCCTGACGTAATTATCACACACAGCCCCGACGATTATATGCCGGACCATACTGCTGTATCAAAAATGGTATTTGATGCCGCTTTTGCTGCAAGTGTACCGCACTATATTGTTCCTGACTGTGATGCGCCTGCATCATTAAACCCACCGATTTATTATCTCGATACTTTAGCAGGTGTTGGCTTTACTCCTGAAGAGTATGTTGACGTTTCTGAAGAAATCGACTTAAAATTAGAGATGCTCGAGTGCCATGTAAGCCAGATGAAATGGATGCGTGAGCACGACAACATTGACTTTGCAGAGTTTGTAAAAACAACTGCACGTTTCCGTGGACTTCAGTGCGGAACAGATTATGCTGAGGCATTTGCTGTTTGCCGTCACTACGGTAAAGTAGTACCTAAGCGTCTGCTTCCGTAATTATTAAATTAAGTTAATTATTTTTAAAGGAGAGATAGATATGAATTTTATTGATACTGTAAAAGGTTCTTTGCTTGACGGGTTTTATCCTGCAGGCTGGGACATGGCAAAAATTGATAGCTTAATCGGCGATCCTGATACTATCTGCGACCCTCAGCCGCACTGGAACAAGGATTTTACACCGATTAAATGTAACTCTGTTGAAGAGTTCGACACATTAATGGGTCACGAAATCGCTATGCAGATTAAAAAAGCTAAAGATAATGGCGAAAAACTGGCTATGATTCTTCCGGTTGGTCCTATGGGCATGTATAAATGGGCTGTGTTCTTCTTAAAAGAGTGGAACGTATCCTGTGATCATGTTACCTGCTTTAACATGGACGAATGGGCAGACGGAGATGGAAATACTCTTCCTGCTGATGATCCGGCATCATTTACAAATGCAATGAAAGAAGCTTTCTATAAGCCACTTGGCGAGCTTACAGTTCCTGAATCTCAGAGAAACTTTGCTACAAAAGAAAATCTTCCTACATATGCAGAAAAAATTAAGAAATTAAAAGAAGAGGGCGCAAAACTTGCGTTAGTATTCGGTGTAGGTCGTATGTGCCACATCGCATTCTGCGAACCGCACTTTGGTGGCGAGTTCGAGTCTGATGAAGAATGGATGAAACTTACACATCGTCTTGGTGTTCAGCTCCATCCGCTTACCATCGAGCAGAACGCTATCACAAGCTTTAAATCACGCACAACTTTAGTTCCTTGCCGTGCTAACTCAATCTGCGCTGGTCTTTTCATGCAGGCTGATGTTATCATCGGTGGATGCGA